>NZ_JBEPFC010000022.1:0-72856 GCF_040301705.1 Streptomyces sp. NPDC000151
GGGGCCGGCCGGGCGGCCGGCGCGGGCCGGGAGGCAGCTGCGGGTGCCGCCGGGGAGCGGCCGGCCCGCCGGACGCGGAGCGTGAGCGCCGGGTCGGCGAGCCAGCAGGCCGCCGCGGCCGCCGAGACGCCCGACTCCAAGGGCGTCGAACCGCCGAAGGACACGGAGGCCCCGAAGGCCGCCGAGGCCGCCAAGGAGGCGGCCGCGGACCCGGCCCGTACGACGGGGCCGACGGCACCGGACACCGCGGCGTCCGCCCCCCGGACCGCTCCGCGCTCTTCGGACGCACCGTGGCACCATGCGCGTCCCGCGTTCGAAGGCGAGCCGTCATCGGAGGGCGAGCCGTCCTCCGGGGACAAGCCGTCACCCGAGGGCGAGACCCCGAAGGCCGAGCCCTCCGAGCCCGCCCCGAAGGCCGAGGGCGGCGCCCGTAAGGACGCACCGGCCGACGACACGGCACGTACCGACGACACCGCACGTCCCCGCGGCACCGACCGCACCGACGACGAGACAGGAGGCGGCCCCGCATGAGTGACACGCTCGCGATCGTCCTCCGCGTCCTCGCCGTCTTCGTGATCTTCCTGGTCTTCCCGCTCGTCATCGGCCAGACCGAGCACAAGGTCATGGCGCACATGCAGGGCCGCCTCGGCCCGATGTACGCGGGCGGCTTCCACGGCTGGGCGCAGCTGGTCGCCGACGGCGTGAAGTTCGCGCAGAAGGAGGACATCGTCCCGGCGGGTGCCGACCGGCGGATCTTCCAGCTCGCGCCGGCCGTCGCCCTGCTGCCGTACCTGCTCGTCCTGATCGCCATCCCGGTCGGCCCGGGCAACGCGGTCGGCCAGGCGCTCGACGCGGGCGTCTTCTTCGTGCTCGCGGTGATGGGCGTCGGCGTCCTCGGCTCCCTGATGGCCGGCTGGGCCTCGGCGAACAAGTTCTCCCTGCTCGGTGGCCTCCGTACGGCCGCGCAGCTGCTGGCGTACGAGCTGCCGATGCTGCTCGCCGCCGCGTCCGTCGCGATGGCCGCCGGCACGCTCTCGCTGCCCGGCATCCTCGACGCCTTCCACTGGTGGTGGGTGCCGTGGCAGATCGTCGGCGGGCTGGTGTTCTTCACGGCCGGGCTCGCGGAGCTGCAGCGCCCGCCGTTCGACATGCCGGTGGCCGACTCGGAGATCATCTTCGGCGCGTACACCGAGTACACGGGGCTGCGCTTCGCGCTCTTCCTGCTGGCCGAGTACGCCGGCATCGTCGTCCTCTGCGCGCTGACCGCCGTCCTCTTCCTGGGCGGCTGGCACGGTCCGTTCGGCGCGGACGGGCTGGGCTGGCTCTGGATGCTCCTGAAGACCGTCGTACTGGCCTTCGGCGTCATCTGGCTGCGGGTCAGCTACCCGCGGCTGCGCGAGGACCAGCTGCAGAAGCTCGCCTGGACCTGCCTCATCCCGCTCGCCCTCGCCCAGATCGCCCTCACCGGCGTCATCAAGGTGGTGATCTCCTAAATGGGCATCCCCGGTTCCGGCCTCGCCAAGGGCCTGGCCGTCACGCTCCGGACCATGACGAAGCGCACGGTCACCGAGCAGTACCCGGACGTCCAGCCCGAGCTGCCGTCCCGCACCCGCGGCGTCATCGGACTGTTCGAGGAGAACTGCACGGTCTGCATGCTGTGTGCCCGCGAGTGCCCGGACTGGTGCATCTACATCGACTCCCACAAGGAGACGGTGCCGCCGGCGGCACCCGGAGGCCGCGAGCGCAGCCGTAACGTGCTCGACCGCTTCGCCATCGACTTCTCGCTGTGCATGTACTGCGGGATCTGCATCGAGGTGTGTCCGTTCGACGCCCTCTTCTGGTCGCCGGAGTTCGAGTACGCCGAGACCGACATCCACGAGCTGACCCACGAGCGCGACAAGCTGCGCGAGTGGATGTGGACGGTGCCGGAGCCGCCCCCGCTCGACCCGGCGGCGGAGCAGCCCAAGGAGATCGCCGCCGCGCAGAAGGCCGCCGACAAGCTGGCGGCCCAGCAGGCCAAGGAGGCCGAAGAGGCGCGCCGGGCCGCATCCGGGGAGTCCGGGGAGCCCGGGGAGTCCGGTCGGGACGCAGGGGAGGAAGCGTGACGCTCGCCGCCGCCAGCCACGGCTTCCTGACGACCAGCGGCGTGGAGATCGCGTTTCTCCTCGTCGGCCTGGTCACCCTCGGCGCGGCCGTGGTCACCGTCACCACCAAGCAGCTGGTGCACGCCGCGCTGTGGCTGGTGGTCGCCCTCGGCGGAATCGCCGTGGAGTACCTCCTGCTCACCGCGGAGTTCATCGCCTGGGTGCAGGTGCTCATCTATGTCGGTTCCGTGGTCGTCCTCCTCCTCTTCGGACTGATGCTGACCAAGGCGCCCATCGGCCGCTCGCCGGACGCCGACTCGGGCAACCGCTGGGCCGCGCTCCTGGTGGCCGTGGCCTCCGCCGCGGCCCTCGTCTGGGTCGTCGTCGACGCCTTCCGCGCGTCCTGGATCGACCTGGACGGCGCCGCCCAGGGCTCCACCGAGGTCTCCGGGCGCAGCCTCTTCCAGCACTGGGTGCTGCCCTTCGAGGCGCTGTCCGTACTGCTGCTGGCGGCGCTGGTCGGCGCGATCGTGCTGTCCCGCAGGAACGGGGAGGGCACCCAGGAGACCGGCCGCGCCGCGGCCCCCGCACGCCGAGAGGGACAGCGCTGATGCATCTCGCCTACCCCGCCGTCCTCGCCGTCCTCCTCTTCTGCGTCGGCCTCTACGGCGTCCTCGCCCGGCGCAACGCGATCCTGGTCCTGATGTCCGTCGAGCTGATGCTCAACGCGGTCAACCTCAACCTCGTCGCCTTCGACGTCTGGCTGCGCGACGCCCTGCACGCCGGCCAGGCGCTCACCCTCTTCACGATCGCCGTCGCCGCCGCCGAGATCGGCATCGGCCTCGCGATCGTCCTGCTCGTCTACCGCAACCGCGGCAGCTCCGACGTCGACAAGCTCACCGACCTCGCCGAGCGCCCCGGAGACGGTACGGACGAGCACGCTCGACCGCAGTCCGACCAGCAGGCGGAGGCCGCCGCGTGACGACCACGACCACCGCCGTCCTCGTCCCCCTCCTGCCGTTCCTCGGCGCCGCCTTCGGCCTCTTCTTCGGCCGCCGCGCGCCCGGCCTCGTACGGCCGCTCTCCGTCCTGCCGACCCTCGCCGCGGCCGTGCTGGCCGTCGTCGTGGCCGCACGGCAGGGCGGGGGAGCGGCGGTCGACGCCGCGACGCAGCTGACCCCGACCGGCTCGGTCCCCATCGAACTGGCCCTGCACATCGACGGCTTCGCCGCCCTGGTGGCGGTCCTCGTCGGCACCGTCGCCACGTGCGTGCAGCTCTACTCCACCGGCTACCTGCGCGACGACCCGCGCTACGCCTCGTACGCCGCGCTGGTCTCCCTCTTCACCTCCGCGATGCTGCTCGTCGTCTACTCCGGCGACCTGATGGTGCTGCTGGTCGGCTGGGAGATCATGGGCATCTGCTCGTACTTCCTCGTCGGCCACTACTGGGAGACCGAGGCCGCCCGGTCCGCCTCCCTCAAGGCCTTCCTGGTCACCAAGCTCGGCGACGTCCCCTTCCTGTTCGGTCTCTTCGCGCTCGCCGCGGACGCCGGCACCTTCCGCATCACCGGCGTACTGAACGCCGTCACCAGCGGCGACCTGCACCACCCGACGCTGATCGCGCTGCTGCTGCTCGCCGGTGTGGCGGGCAAGTCCGCGCAGTTCCCGCTGCACACATGGCTGCCCGACGCGATGGCCGGCCCGACGCCGGTCTCCGCGCTGATCCACGCCGCCACGATGGTCGCGGCCGGTGTCTACTTCATTGCCCGGCTCCTCCCGGTCTTCGCGGCCTCCGCCGCGGCGCTGGTCGTACTCGCCGTGATGGCCGCCGTGACCATGGTCGGCTCGGCGCTCGCCGCGCTCGCCCAGGACGACATCAAGCGGGTACTGGCGTACTCCACGGTCGGCCAGCTCGGCTACATGACCGGCGCGCTGGCCGTCGGTGACCGCAGTGCGGCCGTCTTCCACCTCCTCTCGCACGGCGCCTTCAAGGCGCTCCTCTTCCTCGGCGCCGGCGTGATCATCCACGCCGCCGGCACCAACTCGCTCGCCGCCATGTCGCGGATGCGCGGCCTGTCCAAGCGCATCCCCGACGCCTTCTGGACGGTGACGGTCGCGCTCCTCGCGCTCGCCGCCATCCCGCCGTTCGCCGGCTTCTTCTCCAAGGAAGCCGTCCTCGGCGCCGCCGAGCACGCCGCCGTCGGCGAGGCACATCTCGCGCTCGGCGGGGCACACGGCCACCTCGGCTCCGTGCCGTCCGCCGCCGGCTGGACCGTCCTGATCGCCGGCCTGCTCACCGCCCTCCTCACGGCCGCCTACGCGACCCGCCTGTGGCTGCTCGCCTTCTTCGGCCGCGGCCCGCAGGAGGCCCCCGACCACGGCAAGCAGCCGTTCGCCATGAACGCCGTGCTGTGGGTGCTCTTCATCCCCACCGCCGCGTTCGGCATCGCCGCGCCCGTCCTCCCGGACTGGTTCGACGGCAACGCGCTGACGCCGACCCTGGTCACCTCCGTCCTCGGCACCGGCCTCGCGCTGGCCGGCGCGCTGATCATGTACGGCGCCTGGCGGCATACGAACGCCGTCGCAGCCCGCAGCCCCCTCGGCGCCGTCGCGGTCGACCCGGAAGCCGCCCCGGCGGTCTCCGAGGAAGAGGCCATCGCCAGCCACGCCGCGGCCTACGGGGACAACGCCGGAGCGCCGGACCCTGCCGACCCCGGGCGCCTCCTCCTCGGCCCGCTGCACGCCCCGGCGACCTGCGGCTTCCACCTGGACGCCGTGTACACCGCGCTCTTCGTCCGGCCCGTACGCGCCGCCGCCCGGCTCGTCCGCTTCCTCGACCGCGAGGTCGTCGACACCTACGTGCACGGCGCGGGCACCGGCGCACGCTGGCTGGGCTCGGCCGTCCGCCGGGCACAGACCGGCAACGTGCAGACCTACCTCGGGGCGCTGCTCGCGGGCTCACTCGTGCTGGCCGTCGCCGCCGTCCTCGTCGCTACGGGCACGGGAGCCTGACCATGCCGCAATCTTCCGGGGGACGACCCCCGTACCCCCAGCCGCTGTCCGGGCTCGCCGGAGCCAACACCCTGAGGAGGGCCTGACCATGAGCCACCACGCCCTGCAGATCCTCCTCGCGGGCGTCGTCGTCCTCCCGCTGATCGGCGCGCTCGCGGCGCTGCTCCCGGCCCCGCCCGGCCTGAAGGGCCGCAACCCGGACCAGGCCGTGCTCCGCCACGGCGTGACCGTCACCGGCGTCGTCCTTGCCGCGTCCCTCGCGCTCACGGCCGGCTTCGACCACGGCCACCCCGCCCGGATGCAGGCTCAGACCGATATCAGCTGGATCCCGGCGCTCGGCATCCGTATCCACCTCGGCATCGACGGCATCTCGCTCCCCCTCGTCGTCCTGACCGCGCTGCTGACGTTCCTCTGCGCGCTCTACAGCTACTTCAAAATGCCGGCGGGCCCGTCTCCCAAGGCATTCGTCGCGCTGATCCTCGTGCTCGAGTCCGGCACCCTCGCCAGCTTCGCCGTCCTCGACCTGATGCTCTTCTTCCTCGCCTTCGAGATGGTCCTCATCCCGATGTACTTCCTGATCAACCGCTGGGGCGGCGCGAACAGGCAGTACGCGGCCTGGAAGTTCATCCTCTACACGCTGCTCGGCTCCGTCGTGATGCTGCTGGGCCTCCTCCTCATCGGCCTGAAATCCGGCACCTTCGACATGGTGGCACTCGCCACTGACAACGGCCCGAAATCCCAGCTCAGCCACACGGTTCAGCTCGTGGCCGTGCTCGCGATCGGCATCGGACTGGCGGTCAAGGCGCCGATGTGGCCGCTGCACAGCTGGCTGCCCGACGCCCACACCGCGGCCCCCACCGTCGGCTCGGTCCTGCTCGCCGGCGTACTGCTGAAGATGGGCACGTACGGTTTCGTGCGCATCGCGCTGCCCATCGCGCCGGACGGCATGCACACCTTCGCGCCGTACCTCGCCGCCTTCGCCGCGGTCGGGATCATCTACGGCTCGCTCGCCTGCCTCGCGCTGGCCCGCCGCGGCGCCAAGGGAGACCTCAAGCGCCTG
Source organism: Streptomyces sp. NPDC000151 (assembly GCF_040301705.1). Taxonomy (NCBI): domain Bacteria; kingdom Bacillati; phylum Actinomycetota; class Actinomycetes; order Kitasatosporales; family Streptomycetaceae; genus Streptomyces; species Streptomyces sp. NPDC000151. The sequence goes on from NZ_JBEPFC010000022.1 coordinate 6,157, forward strand.
ATCGCGTACAGCTCGGTCGGCCACATGGGCTTCGTGCTGCTCGGCATCGCGTCCATGACGCCCACCGGCGTCAACGGCGCGCTCTTCGCCAACATCGCCCACGGCCTCATCACCGGCCTGCTCTTCTTCATGGTCGGCGCGCTCAAGGACCGGTACGGGACCACCGACCTGGACCGGCTCGCCGGCCGGACCGGCGCCGCGCTCTACGGCCGCGCGCCCCGCTTCGGCGGCCTGCTCGCCTTCGGGGCGATCGCCTCGCTCGGCCTGCCAGGCCTGGCCGGCTTCTGGGGCGAGATGCTCGCGATGTTCGGCGCCTTCAAGCCCGCCGACGGCCTCAGCCGCCCCGCCTTCCTGACCTTCATGGCGCTGGCCGGCCTGGGCACCCTGCTGACCGCCGCGTACCTCCTCGTCGTCGTCCGCCGGGTCTGCATGGGCAGCAAGGAGACCGCCGAGCAGGACGCGCTGGCCGCCACCTCGGGCGAGGGCTCGACCGCCGGGGTCACCCCCGGCCCGGCCGCCGCGACCACCGTCGCCACGGCCCCCACCGCGGTCAAGGAGAAGGCCCCCGCCCTCCCCGACATCGCCCCCTACGAGTACGTGGCCTGGACCCCGCTGGCCGCCCTCACCGTCCTCGCCGGCCTCTGGCCCGCGGCCCTGCTGGGCCTCACCGACCCGGCCGTGCAGAACCTCCTCGGAGGCGGTAGCTGATGATGACTGTCCTCGCAGCGAGCGCCGGGAGCGCAGCGGCCGGCGGGACCGCCACGCACGCGGCGGGCGGCGTCACGAGCCTCGTCCAGTCCGTGGACTGGCTCGCCGTCGCCCCGCCCACCCTCGCCGCCGTCTTCGCCCTGATCGTCCTCGTCGCCGATCTCTTCCTCTCCGAGCGCCGCAAGCCGCTCCTCGGATGGATCGGCGTCGTGGGCCTGGTGCTGGCCGGCCTGTCGCTGCTGCCGCTTCTGAAGGGCGACCGCACCACCTTCTGCCTCACCGCGCACCCCGAGGTGTGCAGCTACGAGGCCGACCACTTCGCGATCGTCGTCCAACTGCTGGTCCTCGGCGGCGCGCTGCTCACCGCCCTGCTGTCGGTCAACCCGGTCAAGGACGAGAAGCTGCCCGGCGGGGAGTTCTGGTTCCTGCTGCTGTCCTCGGCGGCCGGTGCCGCCCTGCTGCCGGCCTCCCGGGACCTCGCCACGCTGGTCATCGCCCTCGAAGTGGCCTCGCTGCCCGCGTTCGCCCTCGTGGGCATCAGGCGCGGCGACCGGCTCTCCTCCGAGGCGGCGCTGAAGTTCTTCCTGTCCTCGGTCACCGCGACCGCCGTGATGCTGCTCGGCGTCAGCTTCGTGTACGCAGCCACCGGCAGCCTGCACCTCGCCCAGGTGGCCGAGGCCCTCACCCACCCGGACCCGCAGCTCGATGTGCTGGCCAAGGCCGGCGTCGCGCTCACCCTCGTGGGCTTCGCCTTCAAGACGGCCGCCGCGCCGTTCCACTTCTGGGTGCCCGACACCTACGTTGGCGCGCCGCTCCCGGTGGCCGCGTACCTCTCCGTGGTCGGCAAGGCGGTCGGCTTCTCCGGCCTGATCGTCGTCACCGTCAAGGCGTTCCCCTCGTACAGCGACGTCTGGGGCCCGGTCCTCGCCGTACTGGCCGCGCTCACCATGACGGTCGGCAACGTCGCCGCGCTGCGCCAGCGCCCCGACCGCGCGCACAGCGCCGTACGCCTGCTGGCCTGGTCCTCCGTCGGCCAGGCCGGGTACCTCCTGGTGCCGATCGCGTCCGCCGCGTACGCCGACGACGCCGCACACGCCATCGGGTCCACGGTGGCGTACGCCCTCATGTACGCGGCGGTGAACCTCGGGGCCTTCGCGGTGGCCGCCCTCGTGGCCCGCACGCACCCGGGGAACCGCATCGCCGACTACCGGGGCCTCTACGCCGCGCACCCCGTGTACGCGCTCGCCCTCGGCTTCTTCCTGCTGTGCCTGGCCGGCCTGCCGCCGGGCATCATCGGGCTGTTCGCCAAGGTCACGGTCTTCTCCGCGGCCGTGGACGCGGGCCTGGCCTGGCTGGCCGTCGTGATGGCCGTCAACGTCGTGATCGCGCTCTACTACTACCTGCAGTGGACGGCGGTCCTCTTCCGCGCACCGGAGACCGCCCCCGAGGGCGAGGCCCGGCCCGCCACCCGGCCGCGCATCCCGGCCCCGCTCGCCACCGCGGTCGGCCTCTCCGCGCTCGTCGGCATCGCGCTCTCCGGCGCCCCGCAGCTCGTCCTGCGCTTCGCCTCGGGCGCGCTGCTCTAGCAGCCCCGGAACAGCCCCACCCGAACGGACCAACGCCCCCCTCCAGGGGCCGAGGGAACCACGCTCCGCCGTCTGGCGTTGACCAGAAACGGAGGGTCCACTGAAAAGTGGACACGTAATCGCAAAGGGTTCCCCTGCCGCACGACCTGGAGGGCGTACCGTGCACCGCCGGCACAACGGGCTCAGGACCGCAGTTCTCCTCGGGGGACTGTCCGCGCTCATCATCGTCATCGGCAGCCTGTTCGGCCGTACTGGCCTGGTCGTCGCGGTTCTCGTGGCGCTGGGCACCAACGCGTACGCGTACTGGAACAGCGACAAGCTCGCCCTGCGCGCCATGCGGGCGCGCCCCGTCAGCGAGTTCCAGGCGCCCCAGCTCTACCGCATGGTCCGCGAGCTCTCCACGGCAGCGCGCCAGCCCATGCCCCGTCTGTACATCTCACCGACCCAGGCCCCGAACGCCTTCGCGACCGGCCGCAATCCGCGCAACGCCGCGGTCTGCTGCACGGAGGGCATCCTCCAGCTGCTGGACGAGCGCGAGCTGCGCGGCGTGATCGGGCACGAGCTCAGCCATGTCTACAACCGCGACATCCTGATCTCCTCCGTCGCGGGCGCGCTCGCCTCCGTGGTGATGTTCCTGGTGAACTTCGCCTGGCTGATCCCCATCGGCAGATCGGACGACGACGAGGGCCCCGGGCTGTTCGGCATGTTGCTGATCATGATCCTCGGACCGCTCGCCGCGTCCCTCATCCAGCTCGCCGTCAGCCGCTCCCGGGAGTACGAGGCGGATGCCTCCGGCGCCCGGCTCACGGGCGACCCGCTGGCCCTCGCCTCGGCCCTGCGGAAGCTGGAGTACGGCACGCAGCAGCTCCCGCTGCCGCCGGAGCCGCGCCTGGAGACGGCGAGCCACATGATGATCGCGAACCCGTTCCGGGCCGGCGATGGCCTCTCCAAGCTCTTCTCGACCCATCCGCCGATGCGGGAGCGCATCAGCCGCCTGGAGGAACTGGCAGGGTACACACCGTGAAGACCATCCTGAACATCATCTGGCTCGTCCTGTCCGGCTTCTGGCTGTTCCTCGGCTACGCCCTGGCCGGCGTGATCATGTGCATCCTGATCGTCACGATCCCCTGGGGCATAGCGTCCTTCAGGATCGGCATGTACGCCCTCTGGCCGTTCGGCTACACCACGGTCGAGCGGCGCGAAGCGGGCGCCGCGTCCTGCCTGGGCAACGGCATCTGGCTGGTGCTCGCGGGCTGGTGGCTGGCGCTCGGGCACATCGTCACGGGCATCGCCCTGTGCGTCACGATCATCGGCATCCCCTTCGGGATCGCGAACTTCAAGCTGATCCCGGTGTCGCTGCTGCCGCTGGGCCGCGAGATCGTCCGTACGGACCAGCCCTTCGCGGCCCGCTGAGGCGCCGCTGAAGCGCCACTGAAGCGCCACTGAAGCGCCCGCTGAGACGGCGTCCTTCCGTACGCGGATACGCCGACGGGGCGGCGCGCCGTGCGCGTGCCGCCCCGTCCGGTGTGTCCGTCGCCCCGTAGGCGCAGCGCCTACCGGTAGTTCACGAACTGGAGGGCGAAGTCCAGGTCCTTGCCCTTCAGGAGCTGCTGGACGGCCTGCAGGTCGTCGCGGCTCTTGGAGGACACGCGCAGCTCGTCGCCCTGCACCTGCGCCTTGACGCCCTTGGGGCCCTCATCGCGGATGATCTTGGCGACCTTCTTCGCGTTCTCCTGGGAGATGCCCTCCTCGAGCGACGCGAAGATCTTGTACTCCTTGCCGGAGGCCTGGGGCTCGCCCGCGTCCAGCGCCTTCAGCGAGATCCCGCGCTTGACCAGCTTGGACTGGAAGATGTCGAGGACGGCCTTCACGCGCTCCTCGGCGTTGGCGCGCATCTCGATCTTCTCGCCGGACCAGGCGATCGAGGCGTCGACGCCCTTGAAGTCGTACCGCTGCGAGATCTCCTTGGCGGCCTGGTTGAGGGCGTTGTCGACCTCCTGCCGCTCGACCTTCGAGACGATGTCGAAACTGGAGTCGGCCATGTTGAGTTGGCTCCTCGTACGTAGATCAGTCAGGGACGCGGCCCGTCCGGGACCGCCCCGCAAGCCTAGCCACCCGGGCAGCGGCCCGGCCGTGATCGGGGTGCGCGGAACCGAGTGGCGGACCACCCCCTGCCATCGGGTATGGTTTACGTCGTTGCCACGGAGCACCGCCCAGGCGGGATTCCCGGCAGCGATCCCAGGCGGTGTGCCCGAGCGGCCAAAGGGAGCAGACTGTAAATCTGCCGGCTCAGCCTTCCCAGGTTCGAATCCTGGCGCCGCCACAGGAGAGCGAAAGGCCCCCACGGAAGTGGGGGCCTTTGCGTGTTTGCTGGGCGGTTGCTCGCGGGCTCAGCCGCTCGCCGCGTTCCGTACCGCGTCCTCGACCGGTACGTCGCCGCCGATCAGCTCCAGTGTCCGGCCGGCCGTCTTCGGCTCGTCCAGCAGGGCCACCAGTACCGCCGCCACGTCGTCCCGGGTGACGTCGCCCCGGCCGGTCGACTCCTCCAGCCGCACCCGCTCCGTGCCCGCGTCGTCCGTCAGCCGCCCCGGGCGCAGGATCGTCCAGTCCAGGCCCGCCCTGTCCCGTACGTCCGCGTCCGCCGCGCCCTTGGCGCGCAGATAGGCGGCGAACACCGGGTCCGTGCCCTCGGGCGGCTCGCGGTCCGCTCCCATGGAGGAGATCACCAGGAACCGCCGTACGCCCGCGGCCTCGGCGGCGTCGGCGAACAGCGTGGCGGCGCCCCGGTCGACGGTCTCCTTGCGTTCGGCGCCGCTGCCCGGGCCCGCGCCCGCGGCGAAGACCGCGGCGTCCGCGCCCTCCAGATGCCGTGCGACCTCCCCGACCGTGGCCGTCTCCAGGTCGCACACGACCGGTTCGGCGCCGGCGGCCAGGAGAGCCCCGGCCTGCTCGGGCCGCCGGACGATGCCCGCGACGTCGTCCCCGCGCGCGTGGAGCAGCCGCTCCAGCCGCAGCGCGATCTGACCATGTCCTCCTGCGATGACAATGCGCATGATCCCGACCGTACGCCCGCGCGCCGCGGGCCGGGCGCCGAAGCCCCGCACACGCCGCCGGGTGAGGGCGTTCCACGCCATCCGGCGCACAGCGCGTACGCGGAGCGCGTCCGAAAAGCCCGCGCCCGCGCGGATGTCCGAAAGCCCGCGCCCGCTCTCAGCGTTGCGACTGCCGCGGCAGTTCCAGCGCCACCGTCGCCTCCGAGTCGCAGTACTCGCGGACCGCGCTCGTACGGGCCACCACCCGCCCCCGGTGGACCACGATCCGGCTGTACGCCAGGGACAGCGCGGCCGCGATGCCGTCGCCGCGCACGGCCAGCAGCTCGGCGGGGAAGCCCGCCTCCACGCGGACCTCCGGGAGGCCGAGCGTCTCCCGCGCCGCCGCGCTCACCGCGTCGTACGCGCCCTCCGGGCTCGCCTCGCCGCGCGCCGCCAGCAGGTAGGCGGCCTCCAGCGGATCGGCCCGGCCGACCGGGTTCGCCGCGTCCCGGAGCGCGCCGCTGCCCGCCGTGACGCGCACCCCGGCCGCCCGCAGCAGCCGCACCGGCGCCGGGCCCGTCACCTGCGAGGACGGCCGTTCCAGGCCCGCACAGTCGCCCTGCGGCAGGCAGACGACCGTGACCCCGGCCGCCGCCAGCTGCTCCGCTGCGCGCGCGGCCACCCGCCACGGCATCCGGGCCAGCCCCGCGCACGGTCCGATGGCCACGCCGGGCCGCAGCCCGCCGGCCATCGCCGCCAGCCGGCCCAGCCGGGCCGGGTCGTCCCCGTCCGTATGCAGGTCGACCGCGCAGCCGAACTCGGCGGCCAGGTCCAGGACCGTCTCCGCATAGCCCGCAGGGTCGGGGTCCAGGTCGGGGCAGCCGCCGAGCACCGTGGCGCCCATCTTCACGGCGTCCCGCAGCATCGCCCGCGCGTCCGCGCCCGCCGCGCCGGTCAGCAGCCGCGGCACGGCCACCGCGGTGAGGTCGGCGAGCCCGTGCAGGGTCCGCCGGGCCTGCAGTACGGCCCCCAGGGAGCGCAGCCCGGAGACGTCCCCGATCCGTACGTGCGTCCGCAGCGCGGTCGCCCCGTGCCCGAGGTGCAGCAGCGCCGACTCCGTGGTGCGGCGCTGCACGTCGTCCGGGTCGTCGGAGGCGGGCCCGCCGCAGTCGGCGGTCAGCGCCGTGTCGCAGTGCGCGTGCGGTTCGGCGGGGGCCGGCAGCAGCAGGTAGCCGTGCAGGTCGATACGGGGCCCCTGGGTGTCGAGGCTGCCGGTCGTGCCGACCGCCTCGATGCGCCCGCCGCCGAGCCGTACGTCCACCGTCCGGCCGTCGGCCAGCCGGGCGCCGCACAGCACCAGGGAGCCCGCGTCGGGCCGCTCGGACCGGCCGGACCCGTGCGGCTTCCCCGGCTTCGGCTGCTGACTGCTGTCGGCCATCGCGCTCCTAGGGGGTGCAAGATCACGCAGCGTGGTCCGAGCCTAGGGCGCGGTACGGGCGCCTTCGAGCAGGCGCGGAATAGTCGTACCGGTGTGGTGTACGAGGCAGTTGTGGCGACGGGCCGATACGGATTTCACGTTTGGCTGTCGGCCGTGTAATGTCTTCATCGCTCGCCCCAATAGCTCAGTCGGCAGAGCGTCTCCATGGTAAGGAGAAGGTCTACGGTTCGATTCCGTATTGGGGCTCTGGTGTGTGAGGTACTCACCTTCGGGTGAGTCCCACTCGCATCACAGCGGTGTAGCTCAGTCGGTAGAGCAAGCGGCTCATAATCGCTGTGTCACCGGTTCAAGTCCGGTCACCGCTACACACAGTAGCCGATTGTGGGGTCGGTCCTCCGATCGGCTACTATTCATGCGTTAATCCGTCCAAACTTGTTCGTCCAAGGAGCACTCACGTGGCTGCCACCGACGTCCGCCCGAAGATCACGCTGGCCTGCGTGGAGTGCAAGGAGCGGAACTACATCACCAAGAAGAACCGGCGTAATGACCCGGACCGTCTTGAGATGAAGAAGCACTGCCCCCGTTGCAACTCGCACACCGCGCACCGCGAGACGCGATAACAACAAAGGCACTGCTCAGATAAGCAGTTACTACGAGGCCGCCCCCACATTAGGGGGCGGCCTCGTAGCGTTGGAGCCCGCGTGACACCCCTGGAGGTTGCGAGCCATGGCGCTCGACCAGTCCTTTGTCGGACGGACGTACCCGCCCACCGACCCGTATGAAGTGGGCCGCGAGAAGATCCGGGAATTCGCCGAGGCGATCGGTGACGCGAACCCGGCGTACACGGACACCGAAGCCGCCAAGGCCCTCGGCCATCCCGATGTGATCGCCCCGCCGACCTTCGTCTTCGCGATCACCTTCAAGGCCGCGGGGCAGGTGGTCCAGGACCCGCAGCTGGGTCTGGACTACAGCCGGGTGGTGCACGGCGACCAGAAGTTCGCCTACACCCGTCCGGTGCGCGCCGGCGACCGGCTGACCGTCACCTCCACCATCGAGTCGATCAAGTCCCTCGCGGGCAACGACGTCCTCGACATCCGGGGCGAGGTGCACGACGAGGCCGGTGAGCACGTGGTGACCGCGCTCACCAAGCTGGTGGCCCGCGCCGCCGATGAGGAGGCCTGACAGCGATGACCGCGAAGATCTCTTACGACGACGTCGAGGTCGGCACGGAGCTGCCCGCACAGTCGTTCCCCGTGACACGCGCCACTCTTGTCCAGTACGCGGGCGCCTCCGGCGACTTCAACCCGATCCACTGGAACGAGAAGTTCGCCAAGGAGGTGGGCCTCCCGGACGTCATCGCGCACGGCATGTTCACCATGGCCGAGGCGGCCCGCGTGGTGACGGACTGGGCCGGTGACCCGGCCGCGGTGGCCGAGTACGGCGTGCGCTTCACCAAGCCGGTGGTCGTGCCGAACGATGACCAGGGCGCGGTGATCGAGGTGTCGGGCAAGGTCGCGGCGAAGCTGGACGATGACGCGCGGACGGTGCGGGTCGACCTGACGGCGATGAGCGCGGGGCAGAAGGTGCTGGGGATGTCGCGGGCCGTGGTGCGGCTCGCCTGACGTCGTCTGTGGTGCGGGTGGGTGGTAGCGGCGTCCCGCCGTCGGGGTTCCGCTGTGCCCACCCGTTCCGCCCCAGCGGAACGACTGCCCACAGCGGCCGGGGTGTGCGCCCGTACTCTTGAGGGGTGCAGGTACTTCAGGATGCTCCCCTTGCCCCTCTGACCACCTTTCGGCTCGGCGGGACGGCCGCGCGGCTCGTCACGGCCACGACCGACGACGAGGTGATCGCCGCCGTCCGTGCGGCCGACGCGAGCGGCACCCCGCTGCTGATCATCGGCGGCGGCAGCAACCTCGTCATCGGCGACAAGGGCTTCGAGGGCACCGCGCTGCGCATCGCGACCCGCGGCTTCGACCTGGACGGCACGGCGCTGACCCTGGCCGCCGGTGAGAACTGGTCCGAGGCCGTGGCCCGTACGGTCGAGGCGGGCCTGGCGGGCGTCGAGTGCCTGGCCGGCATCCCCGGCTCCGCGGGCGCCACGCCGATCCAGAACGTGGGTGCGTACGGCCAGGAAGTGTCGGCCACCATCACCGAAGTGATCGCCTTCGATCGCCAGGCGGACGAAACGGTGACGCTGACGAACGCCGAGTGCGACTTCTCGTACCGGCACAGCCGCTTCAAGGAGCACCCCGACCGGTACGTCGTGCTGCGCGTCCGCTTCGCCCTGGAGGACGCGGGCGGCCTGTCCGCGCCCATCAAGTACCCCGAGACGGCCCGCGTGCTGGGCGTCGAGGCAGGCGACCGGGTGCCCGCCGCGACCGCCCGCGAGACGGTGCTCAAGCTGCGCGCCGGCAAGGGCATGGTCCTGGACCCGGAGGACCACGACACCTGGTCGGCGGGGTCCTTCTTCACCAACCCGGTCCTCACGGCCGAGGAGTACCGGGAGTTCGTCGACCGGGTGCACGAGCGGCTCGGCGCCGATGTCATGCCGCCCGCCTTCCCCACTGGGGACGGGCGTACGAAGACGTCCGCCGCCTGGGTGATCGACAAGGCCGGCTTCACCAAGGGGTACGGCGAAGGCCCGGCGCGCATCTCCACCAAGCACACGCTCGCGCTCACCAACCGGGGCGCGGCGACGACGGAGGACCTGCTCGCGCTGGCCCGTGAGGTGCGCGACGGAGTGCGCGCGGCCTTCGGGGTGACGCTGGTGAACGAGCCGGTGATGGTGGGCGTCGGCCTCTGAGGCGCGCGGCGCCCGAGAGGCGGCCTTCGCGCGGCCCCGTAGGCCACGCCCGCGCCCTAGTAGGCCACGCCCACGCCCTGCTTCACCGTCGCCGGGTCGCCGGCCATCGCGAGCATCGCGTGCGCCACGTCGGCGCGCGAGATCGTACGGCCGCTGCGCGGGGTCCCGCCGACGGCCGTGCGGTACGTGCCGGTCAGCGGTCCGTCGGTCAGCTTCGGCGGGCGTACGGCCGTCCAGTCCGTCGCGGAGCGGGCCAGCTCGGCCTCCATGGCGGTGAGGTCGGTGTAGATGTCCTTCAGGAGCGCGCCGATCACCGCCCGTAGGGCGCGGTCGAGACGCGGCTCGCCCTCGGGGACGGGGCCGACCGGCGCAGCGCTCACCACGAGGAGCCGCCGTACGTCCGCCGCTTCCAGGGCGCGCAGTACGGGAACGGTCACCCGGGTGGCGGTCCCCGCGTCCTTACGGGAGCGCGCGCCCAGCCCGGAGAAGACCACGTCCCGCCCCGCCACCGCCGGGCGCAGCGTCTCGGGGTCCGCGAGGTTCGCCCTGAACACCTCCAAGCCCGCCCCCGAGACCGTCAGCCGTGCCGGGTCGCGGACCACGGCCGTCACCTCGTGACCCGCCGCCAGCCCCTGCCTGACGATCTCCTGACCGATGCCACCGGTCGCCCCGAAGACCGTGAGCTTCAGCGTCATGATGTCCGCACCTCCTGAGGTGGGTAAGTATTCACTCACCCTTAGGGTGAGTGAATGCCCACCCAGAAGTCAACGCCCGCCAGGATCCTCGACGCCGCCCATGAACTGCTGCGCACGACCGGCCTCGCGCGCACCACCACCAAGGAGATCGCGCGCGCCGCCGGCTGCTCCGAGGCGGCGCTCTACAAGCACTTCGCGAACAAGGAAGAGATCTTCGTACGGGTACTGAAGGAGCGGCTGCCGGGCGTCGGCCCGCTCCTGGAGGAGCTCACCGCCGACCCGGGGGAGCGCACCGTCGAGGAGTGCCTGACCGCCGTCGCCCGCCGGGCCATGGACCTCTACGCGCAGACGCTGCCGATCGCCGGCTCGCTCTTCGCCGAGCCCGCGCTGCTGCGGAGGCACCGGGAGGGCCTGGCGGAGCTCGGCACGGGGCCGCACGAGCCGCGCGACCAGCTCGCCCGCTACCTGCGCCGGGAGCGCGACCGCGGGCGTATCCGCGCCGACGCCGACCCCGAGGCCGCCGCCGCGCTGCTGCTCGGCGCCTGCTTCCAGCGCGCCTTCTTCACCGCCTTCTCGGAAGGCACGGCGGCGGAATCCACGGGTGACTTCGCCGCGGAGGCGGCCCGGACGGTCCTCACAGGCATCGGCTGAGGGCTACGGAGTACCGAGTGCGGAGTACGGAGGACGCGCGGCGCCTCAGTCGGCCAGCCATGCGTCGATGTCCGCCAGCATGCGCCGCCGCTCCTCCAGGGGCGCGCGCGAGCCGCGTACCGACTGCCGGGCCAGCTCGGCCAGTTCGGCGTCCGAGAAGTCGTGGTGCTCGCGGGCGATCTCGTACTGCGCGGCCAGCCGGGCCCCGAAGAGCAGCGGGTCGTCGGCGCCGAGCGCCATCGGCACCCCGGCGTCGAACAGCGCCCGCAGGGGCACGTCCTCGGGCTTCTCGTACACACCCAGCGCCACGTTCGAGGCCGGGCAGACCTCGCAGGTCACCCCGGAGTCCGCGAGCCGCTTCACCAGGTACGGGTCCTCCGCCGCCCGTACGCCGTGCCCCACCCGGCCCGCGTGCAGGTCGTCCAGGCAGTCCCGGACGCTGGCGGGGCCCGACAGCTCGCCGCCGTGCGGCGCGGCCAGCAGCCCGCCGTCCCGGGCGATCGCGAACGCCCGGTCGAAGTCGCGCGCGAAACCGCGCCGTTCGTCGTTGGAGAGGCCGAAACCCACCACCCCGTGGTCGGCGTAGCGCACGGCCAGCCGGGCCAGTGTGCGGGCGTCCAGGGGGTGTTTCATGCGGTTCGCGGCGACCAGGACGCGCATTCCGAGACCGGTCTCGCGGGAGGCGGTCGCCACCGCGTCGAGAATGATCTCCATAGCCGGGATCAGCCCGCCCAGCCGGGGCGCGTACGAGGTGGGGTCGACCTGGATCTCCAGCCAGCGGGAGCCGTCGCGGACGTCCTCCTCGGCCGTCTCGCGCACCAGCCGCTGGATGTCCTCGGGTGATCTCAGGCAGGACCGCGCGATGTCGTACAGCCGCTGGAAGCGGAACCAGCCCCGCTCGTCGGTCGCCCGGAGCCTCGGCGGCTCGCCGCTGCTGAGCGCCTCCGGCAGGTGGACGCCGTACTTCTCGGCGAGCTCCAGCAGGGTCGGTGACCGCATGGACCCGGTGAAGTGCAGATGGAGATGGGCCTTGGGCAGCAGACGGAGATCTCGGACACGCACCATTCCAGGATCTTGCCGCACGCGACCGCCGATCCGGTAGGCCCAGCCTCGAACGAAGGATTGTGTGAACATGCGAACGGCGGGTTTCGGACTGATCCGAAACCCGCCGCTCCGCGTGCCTTACTTCGCCTCGGCCAGCAGCTTCTGGATGCGCGACACGCCCTCGACGAGGTCCTCGTCGCCCAGTGCGTACGAAAGACGCAGGTAGCCCGGGGTGCCGAAGGCCTCGCCCGGGACGACCGCGACCTCGGCCTCCTCCAGGATGACCTCGGCCAGCTCGACGCTGGTCTGCGGCCGCTTGCCGCGGATCTCCTTGCCGAGCAGACCCTTGACCGAGGGGTACGCGTAGAACGCGCCCTCGGGCTCGGGGCAGACGACGCCCTCGATCTCGTTGAGCATCTGGACGATCTTCCGGCGGCGGCGGTCGAAGGCGACCTTCATCTCGTCGACGGCCTTCAGGTCGCCGGAGACGGCCGCGATGGCGGCGGCCTGGGAGACGTTGGCGACGTTCGACGTGGCGTGCGACTGGAGGTTCGCCGCGGCCTTGATCACGTCCTTCGGGCCGATCACCCAGCCCACCCGCCAGCCCGTCATGGCGTACGTCTTGGCCACGCCGTTGACGACGATGCACTTGTCGCGCAGCTCGGGCACGACGACCGGCAGCGAGCTGAACTCGGCGTCGCCGTAGACGAGGTGCTCGTAGATCTCGTCCGTCATGACCCACAGGCCGTGCTCGGCGGCCCAGCGGCCGACCGCCTCGACCTGCTCGCGGCTGTAGACCGCGCCGGTCGGGTTGGACGGCGAGACGAAGAGCACCACCTTGGTGTTCTCCGTGCGGGCCGCCTCCAGCTGCTCCACGCTGACCCGGTAGCCGGTGGTCTCGTCGGCCACGACCGGGACCGGGACGCCGCCCGCGAGCTGGATCGACTCGGGGTAGGTGGTCCAGTACGGGGCCGGGACGATGACCTCGTCGCCCGGGTCGAGGATCGCCGCGAACGCCTCGTAGATGGCCTGCTTGCCACCGTTGGTCACCAGGATGTTGGCGGCCTCGACCTCGTAGCCGGAGTCGCGCAGCGTCTTCGCGGCGATCGCGGCCTTGAGCTCGGGCAGGCCGCCGGCCGGCGTGTAGCGGTGGAACTTGGGGTTGCGGCAGGCCTCGACGGCGGCCTCGACGATGTAGCCGGGCGTCGGGAAGTCGGGCTCACCGGCGCCGAAGCCGATCACCGGGCGCCCGGCGGCCTTGAGGGCCTTCGCCTTGGCGTCCACGGCCAGCGTGGCGGACTCGGAGATCGCGCCGACGCGGGCCGACACACGACGCTCGGTAGGGGACTGTGCGGGAGGAGTAGCAGCGCTCATACCTGCATCGTCGCAGACCGCCCGGGCGCCCGGCACGGCGGTTTGGCGCGGTCGGCCCGGGGGTTTCCGTTCGACGCCCGGCCGCGGAGCACGTACACTCGACCACCGTTGGCTCCCCGACGGGTCGTCGGTGGCCGCGCACACAGTGCACCGGTCACATGCTGTAGGTTGGGGAAACCACAAAGGGTCGTAGCTCAATTGGTAGAGCACTGGTCTCCAAAACCAGCGGTTGGGGGTTCAAGTCCCTCCGGCCCTGCTACACGCACTTGATTCACCAGGGTGCGTGCACGCGTACGTAAGGCAATGCACCGCCGTGCGGGCTCTACCGGGCGCGGCACGGCCACGACCCGGATTCAGGTGAGGACGAGTGACGGACGCCCTGGGCTCCATCGACATGCCTGAGCGTGGCCGTTCCGATGACGACGCGACCGAGTCGAAGAAGAAGCCCCGCCGCGGAGGTAAGCGCGGCAAGAAGGGCCCCCTCGCCCGGCTCGCACTGTTCTACCGCCAGATCATCGCGGAGCTCCGTAAGGTCGTCTGGCCGACGCGGAACCAGCTTTCGACGTACACCACCGTGGTGATCGTCTTCGTAGTCATCGTCATCGGTCTCGTAACCGTGATTGACTTGGGAATCAAGGAAGTCGTCGATTACGTCTTCGCCTGATCCCGCGATGGGCGCCTGAAGCGGGCGCCCGTTCGCATGTTCAACCCCTTGAAGCCAGGAAGAAGCAGCCACAGTGTCTGACCCGAACCTGAACGAGCCCGCCGAGCCCGTCGCGGCGGCGGCTGCCGACGTCGACGCGGCGGCTACGGCCGAGGTCGAGGGCGACACGGCGTCGACCGAGGACCAGGACGCGCAGCAGATCGTCGAGGGCGCCGACGTCGTCGACGAGCTCGACGCCGAGGACGCTGCCGCCGGTGAGGCCGCCGAGGAAGCCGCGGTGCGCACCGAGTCCGCCGAGGAAGCCGACGAGGCCGAGGCCACCGACGAGGTCGCCGAGGAAGCGGCCGAGGCGGAGCCGGTGGACCCGATCGCGGCGCTGCGTGAGGAGCTGCGCGGCCTGCCCGGCGAGTGGTACGTCATCCACACGTACGCGGGCTACGAGAAGCGCGTGAAGGCCAACCTGGAGCAGCGCGCCGTCTCGCTCAACGTCGAGGACTTCATCTACCAGGCCGAGGTGCCCGAGGAAGAGATCGTCCAGATCAAGAACGGCGAGCGGAAGAACGTCCGTCAGAACAAGCTCCCGGGCTACGTGCTCGTGCGCATGGACCTGACGAACGAGTCCTGGGGCGTTGTGCGCAACACCCCGGGCGTCACCGGCTTCGTGGGCAACGCCTACGACCCGTACCCGCTCACGCTGGACGAGATCGTCAAGATGCTCGCCCCGGAGGCCGAGGAGAAGGCCGCCAAGGAGGCCGCCGAGGCCGAGGGCAAGCCGGCGCCGCAGCGCAAGATGGAGGTCCAGGTACTGGACTTCGAGGTGGGCGACTCGGTCACCGTCACCGACGGTCCGTTCGCCACGCTGCAGGCCACGATCAACGAGATCAACGCCGACTCGAAGAAGGTCAAGGGCCTCGTCGAGATCTTCGGCCGCGAGACCCCGGTCGAGCTGAGCTTCGACCAGATCCAGAAGAACTGACCTCGTCAGGACACCCTGGAGCAACCGCTTCCGAACAGGTCAGGCAGGCCCTCAGGGGCCGCCTGACCTGCTCGGTTTTAGGCCGCACCTCTATACCCGTTATCGTTGTGCGGTATGCCTCCATCCGGATGACCGGATGGTCGGCTGGAAACTCTCACTAGGACCCGGAGAGAGCAATGCCTCCCAAGAAGAAGAAGGTCACGGGGCTCATCAAGCTCCAGATCCAGGCCGGTGCCGCTAACCCGGCTCCGCCGGTCGGCCCCGCGCTGGGTCAGCACGGCGTCAACATCATGGAGTTCTGCAAGGCCTACAACGCCGCGACCGAGTCGCAGCGCGGTTGGGTCATCCCGGTGGAGATCACGGTCTACGAGGACCGTTCCTTCACCTTCATCACGAAGACCCCGCCGGCCTCCAAGATGATCCTGAAGGCCGCGGGCGTGGAGAAGGGCTCCGGCGAGCCGCACAAGACCAAGGTCGCCAAGATCACGGCCGACCAGGTCCGCGAGATCGCCACCACCAAGATGCCCGACCTGAACGCCAACGACCTGGACGCCGCGTCGAAGATCATCGCCGGCACCGCCCGTTCCATGGGCATCACGGTCGAAGGCTGATCGAGCCTCGTCGCACCAACGTGGCAGGGCCAGGCGCTGGCCCGGACCACGACTCCACCTGCCAGGCGGCACGAGCCGCATGGCGTAACTGCATTCAGGAGCAGCAGTGAAGCGCAGCAAGACTCTTCGCAACGCGGACGCGAAGATCGACCGGGAGCGTGTGTACGCCCCGCTCGAGGCCGTCCGTCTCGCCAAGGACACCTCCTCGGCCAAGTTCGACGCGACCGTCGAGGTTGCCATGCGTCTGGGTGTCGACCCGCGCAAGGCCGACCAGATGGTCCGTGGCACCGTGAACCTCCCGCACGGCACCGGTAAGACCGCCCGGGTCCTGGTCTTCGCGACCGGCGACCGTGCTGCGGCCGCGGAAGCCGCCGGCGCCGACATCGTCGGCGCGGACGAGCTGATCGACGAGGTCTCCAAGGGCCGCCTGGACTTCGACGCCGTCGTCGCCACGCCGGACCTCATGGGCAAGGTCGGCCGCCTCGGCCGCGTGCTCGGTCCCCGTGGTCTGATGCCGAACCCGAAGACCGGCACCGTCACCCCGGATGTCGCCAAGGCTGTCACCGACATCAAGGGCGGCAAGATCGAGTTCCGCGTGGACAAGCACGCGAACCTCCACTTCATCATCGGCAAGGTGTCCTTCGACGACACCAAGCTGGTGGAGAACTACGCCGCGGCGCTCGAGGAGATCAACCGCCTCAAGCCGTCCGCCGCCAAGGGCCGGTACATCAAGAAGGCCACCATCACCACCACGATGGGCCCCGGTGTCCCGCTGGACGCCAACCGCACCCGCAACCTCCTCGTCGAGGAGGACCCGGCCGCGGTCTGAGCCTGACGGCTCGCGCGTACGCGTGAGGCCGGGCCTCGCATCGACTTTCGGTGCGGGGCCCGGCCTTTTTGCGTACGGCCGTGAGGCGGGCTGCGCGGCGCTGTACGGGCCTTGGCGGGGCGCCTGAGGGCGCATCGTGGCTGGCTCCCACAGCGGGGTTGGGCCGGATTTGCCATGGCCTCGGCCGTTCGCGTACCTTAACCAGGAAGCCAAAGACCGCTGGTTGTCTCTGTACGCCCGTCCGGGTGTGCGGTGGCCGAAGGATCCGCTAGCTGCGGACGGCCTGCGCAGGTGTGAATGAGGATGAACTCCCGGAACGGATTCCGTGCCCGGTCGAGTCACGCCCCGTGCGCCTGCGCCGGGGCGTTTGTTTTGCCCAGCCCCTTCTGCGCGGTCCTCATCACCCGGAAGGAGGCCGAGGCTCATGGCAAGTCCCGACAAGGTCGCAGCTGTCGAGGAGATCACGGACAAGTTCCGTAACTCCAACGCCGCTGTCGTCACCGCGTACACCGGACTTACTGTCGCGCAGATCAAGAATCTGCGTCGTTCGCTCGGTGACAACGCTCAGTACCGTGTGGTGAAGAACACGCTGACCAAGATCGCGGCCCAGGAGGCCGGGATCTCCGTGCTGGACGAGCACCTCGTGGGCTCGACGGCCGTCGCCTTCGTGACCGGTGACCCGGTCGAGGCGGCGAAGGGTCTTCGTGACTTCGCCAAGGAGAACCAGAACCTCGTCATCAAGGGCGGTGTCTTCGAAGGGAAGGCGCTGTCCGCCGACGACATCAAGAAGCTTGCGGACCTCGAGTCCCGCGAGGTTCTGCTCGCCAAGCTGGCGGGTGGCATGAAGGCGTCCATGGCCAAGGCCGCGGCGACCTTCCAGGCCCCCCTCACGAAGTTCGCCCGCACCGCGGACGCGCTTCGCAGCAAGGCCGAGCAGGGCGGTGCCGAGTAATTCGGCTCGCACATTGACCGCCGCCTGAGGCGACGGTCGAAAGCGGGCCCAACGTACGCCCGCCGACATGTACATCCGGCACCAGCCGAATTAGTGGAAGGACCGCCACCATGGCGAAGCTCAGCCAGGAAGACCTGCTCGCGCAGTTCGAGGAGATGACCCTCATCGAGCTCTCCGAGTTCGTGAAGGCCTTCGAGGAGAAGTTCGACGTCGAGGCTGCCGCCCCGGTCGCCGTTGCCGCCGCCGGTGCCCCGGGCGCCCCGGCCGCCGAGGCCGCTGAGGAGCAGGACGAGTTCGACGTCATCCTCACCGGTGCGGGCGACAAGAAGATCCAGGTCATCAAGGTCGTGCGTGAGCTGACCTCCCTGGGTCTGAAGGAGGCCAAGGACCTCGTGGACGGCACCCCGAAGCCGGTCCTCGAGAAGGTCGCCAAGGACGCCGCTGAGAAGGCCGCTGAGGCCCTCAAGGGCGCCGGCGCCTCCGTCGAGGTCAAGTGACCTCTGTCAGTCGCTGACTGAACACCTCCGGGCCCCGGGCGAGTACCGGGTCCCGTGCCAAGGGCGATCACCCATGCGGGTGGTCGCCCTTCGGCGTTGCGATGTCCTTGCGGAGTTGCCGCGCACTCCCGTGCGAGTATGGTGATCTTCGTTGTCCGGCCGTGCGCCTCGTGACGATCTCCCTGGGGTGGGGGGCCTTGACGAACAGCACGCGGCGCGCAATTCTCAGGACGCGACGTCAGAAGCGATCCGGAGTCCGAGGCATGGATCGCCGACGAAGAGGGCAGTATCGATGTGCGCCCAGGGGGCGCACGGTATGCAGCAGGCGCTGAGCGTGAAGAACTACAACGAGGGGTACCCCTGCTAGAGGGAGCCTTCCGGAGGAGAGATTGGGTGCAGAGCCGGTCTCCGAAAACCCGGTCTGGACATCAGTGTGCCGAGTGGCTACACTGACCCTTTGCGCTGCCTGTTAGCTGCTCCCTGCCCGTCACCAGGGGCATACCCACATCTCAGCACTGCGGACGTCACCTCCCTGACCAGGGATTTCTTCCGTTCTGTGCGGACGTGGGACCGGTACGCGCGTAGTGAGTCCGAGCCCTCGGAAGGACCCCCTCTTGGCCGCCTCGCGCAACGCCTCGACTGCCAATACGAACAACGGCGACAGCACCGCCCCGCTGCGCATCTCTTTTGCGAAGATCAAGGAGCCCCTCGGGGTTCCGAACCTCCTTGCGCTGCAGACCGAAAGCTTCGACTGGCTGCTCGGCAACGCCGCATGGAAGGGTCGCGTCGAGGCTGCGCTGGAGTCCGGTCAGGACGTCCCCACCAAGTCCGGTCTGGAAGAGATCTTCGAAGAGATCTCCCCGATCGAGGACTTCTCCGGGTCGATGTCGCTGACGTTCCGCGACCACCGCTTCGAGCCCCCGAAGAACAGCATCGACGAGTGCAAGGAGCGCGACTTCACGTACGCGGCTCCGCTCTTCGTCACCGCCGAGTTCACCAACAACGAGACCGGCGAGATCAAGTCCCAGACGGTCTTCATGGGCGACTTCCCGCTCATGACCAACAAGGGCACCTTCTGCATCAACGGCACCGAGCGTGTCGTCGTCTCGCAGCTGGTCCGCTCGCCGGGCGTCTACTTCGACAGCCAGATCGACAAGACGTCCGACAAGGACATCTTCTCCGCCAAGATCATCCCGTCCCGGGGTGCCTGGCTGGAGATGGAGATCGACAAGCGCGACATGGTCGGTGTCCGCATCGACCGCAAGCGCAAGCAGTCGGTCACCGTTCTGCTCAAGGCCCTCGGTTGGACGACCGAGCAGATCCTCGAGGAGTTCGGCGAGTACGAGTCCATGCGCGCCACCCTGGAGAAGGACCACACCCAGGGCCAGGACGACGCGCTGCTCGACATCTACCGCAAGCTGCGCCCGGGCGAGCCGCCGACGCGTGAGGCCGCGCAGACGCTGCTGGAGAACCTGTACTTCAACCCGAAGCGTTACGACCTCGCCAAGGTCGGCCGCTACAAGGTCAACAAGAAGCTCGGCGGCGACGAGCCGCTCGACGCCGGCGTGCTCACCACCGACGACATCATCGCCACGATCAAGTACCTGGTGAAGCTGCACGCCGGTGAGACCGAGACGATGGGCGAGAGCGGCCGGGAGATCGTCGTCGAGACCGACGACATCGACCACTTCGGCAACCGCCGCCTGCGCAACGTCGGCGAGCTGATCCAGAACCAGGTCCGTACGGGTCTCGCCCGTATGGAGCGCGTCGTGCGTGAGCGCATGACCACCCAGGACGTCGAGGCGATCACGCCGCAGACCCTGATCAACATCCGGCCGGTCGTCGCCTCCATCAAGGAGTTCTTCGGCACCAGCCAGCTGTCCCAGTTCATGGACCAGACCAACCCGCTGTCGGGTCTGACCCACAAGCGCCGTCTCTCGGCGCTGGGCCCGGGTGGTCTCTCCCGTGAGCGGGCCGGCCTGGACGTCCGTGACGTGCACCCGTCTCACTACGGCCGCATGTGCCCGATTGAGACCCCGGAAGGCCCGAACATTGGTCTGATCGGTTCGCTCGCCTCGTACGGCCGGGTCAACGTCTTCGGCTTCATTGAGACCCCGTACCGCAAGGTCGTCGACGGCCAGGTGACCGAAGAGGTCCTCTACCTCACCGCCGATGAGGAAGACCGCTTCATCATCGCCCAGGCCAACGCCCCGCTGACCGAGGACATGCGCTTCGCCGAGCAGCGTGTCCTGGTCCGCCGGCGTGGCGGCGAAGCCGACCTCGTCACGGTCGACGAGGTGGACTTCATGGACGTCTCGCCGCGCCAGATGGTGTCGGCCGCGACCGCCATGATCCCGTTCCTCGAGCACGACGACGCCAACCGCGCGCTCATGGGCTCGAACATGATGCGCCAGGCCGTACCGCTGATCAAGGCCGAGGCGCCGCTGGTCGGCACCGGCATGGAGTACCGCTGCGCGGTCGACGCCGGCGACGTCATCAAGGCCGAGAAGGACGGTGTGGTCCAGGAGGTCTCCGCGGACTACATCACCGTCGCCAACGACGACGGCACGTACACCACGTACCGCGTCGCCAAGTTCACCCGCTCCAACCAGGGCACCTCCTTCAACCAGAAGGTCGTCGTGGACGAGGGCGCGCGGGTCATCGAGGGCCAGGTCCTCGCCGACGGTCCGTCCACGGACGAAGGCGAGATGGCGCTCGGCAAGAACCTGCTCGTGGCGTTCATGCCGTGGGAGGGTCACAACTACGAGGACGCGATCATCCTGTCGCAGCGCCTCGTGCAGGACGACGTCCTCTCCTCGATCCACATCGAGGAGCACGAGGTCGACGCCCGTGACACCAAGCTCGGCCCGGAGGAGATCACCCGGGACATCCCGAACGTCTCCGAGGAGGTCCTCGCGGACCTCGACGAGCGCGGCATCATCCGCATCGGTGCCGAGGTCGTCGCCGGCGACATCCTGGTCGGCAAGGTCACGCCCAAGGGTGAGACCGAGCTGACCCCGGAGGAGCGCCTGCTCCGCGCGATCTTCGGTGAGAAGGCGCGCGAGGTCCGTGACACCTCGCTGAAGGTGCCGCACGGCGAGACCGGCAAGGTCATCGGCGTCCGCGTCTTCGACCGCGAGGAGGGCGACGAGCTTCCCCCCGGTGTGAACCAGCTGGTGCGCGTGTACGTGGCGCAGAAGCGCAAGATCACCGACGGTGACAAGCTCGCCGGCCGTCACGGCAACAAGGGCGTCATCTCGAAGATCCTGCCGGTCGAGGACATGCCGTTCCTGGAGGACGGCACCCCGGTCGACATCATCCTCAACCCGCTGGGTGTCCCGTCCCGAATGAACCCGGGACAGGTCCTGGAGATCCACCTCGGCTGGCTCGCCAGCCAGGGCTGGAAGGTCGAGGGTTCCGAGGAGTGGCAGCAGCGGCTGCAGGCCATCGGCGCCGACGACGTCGCGCCGCGGACCAACGTCGCCACGCCGGTCTTCGACGGTGCGCGCCAGGACGAGCTGCAGGGTCTGTTCGACTCCACGCTGCCGAACCGCGACGGCGACCGGATGGTCAAGGACACCGGCAAGGCCCGGATGTTCGACGGCCGCTCCGGCGAGCCGTTCCCGGACCCGATCTCGGTCGGGTACATGTACATCCTCAAGCTGCACCACCTGGTCGACGACAAGCTGCACGCCCGCTCGACCGGTCCGTACTCGATGATCACCCAGCAGCCGCTGGGTGGTAAGGCTCAGTTCGGTGGCCAGCGCTTCGGTGAGATGGAGGTGTGGGCGCTGGAGGCTTACGGCGCCGCTTACGCCCTCCAGGAGCTGCTGACGATCAAGTCCGACGACGTGACCGGCCGCGTGAAGGTCTACGAGGCCATCGTCAAGGGCGAGAACATCCCCGAGCCCGGCATTCCCGAGTCCTTCAAGGTGCTCATCAAGGAAATGCAGTCGCTGTGCCTGAACGTGGAGGTGCTGTCCTCGGACGGCATGTCCATCGAGATGCGCGACACCGACGAGGACGTCTTCCGCGCGGCGGAGGAGCTCGGTATCGACCTGTCCCGGCGCGAGCCGAGCAGCGTCGAAGAGGTCTGACGGGTCTGGCCGGGACCTCCCTGTGAGGTCCCGGCCCCACCCCGGACCCCCTCAGACCATGATTGAGACTCGACCCTGAAAGAGGGATTGACGACAGTGCTCGACGTCAACTTCTTCGACGAGCTGCGGATCGGCCTCGCCACCGCTGACGACATCCGTCAGTGGTCCCACGGCGAGGTCAAGAAGCCGGAGACCATCAACTACCGCACCCTCAAGCCCGAGAAGGACGGCCTCTTCTGCGAGAAGATCTTCGGCCCCACTCGGGACTGGGAGTGCTACTGCGGTAAGTACAAGCGCGTCCGCTTCAAGGGCATCATCTGCGAGCGCTGCGGCGTCGAGGTCACTCGCGCCAAGGTGCGTCGTGAGCGGATGGGCCACATCGAGCTGGCCGCGCCCGTCACGCACATCTGGTACTTCAAGGGCGTTCCGAGCCGGCTGGGCTACCTGCTGGACCTCGCCCCCAAGGACCTCGAGAAGGTCATCTACTTCGCCGCCTACATGATCACGTGGGTGGACGAGGAGCGCCGTACGCGCGACCTGCCCTCGCTGGAGGCGCACGTCTCCGTCGAGCGTCAGCAGATCGAGCAGCGCCGCGACGCCGACCTCGAAGCCCGCGCCAAGAAGCTCGAGACCGACCTGGCCGAGCTGGAGGCCGAGGGCGCCAAGGCCGACGTGCGCCGCAAGGTGCGCGAGGGTGCCGAGCGCGAGATGAAGCAGCTGCGCGACCGTGCGCAGCGCGAGATCGACCGCCTGGACGAGGTCTGGAACCGCTTCAAGAACCTCAAGGTCCAGGACCTCGAGGGCGACGAGCTGCTCTACCGCGAGCTGCGTGACCGCTTCGGCACGTACTTCATGGGCGGCATGGGCGCGGCTGCCCTGCAGAAGCGCCTGGAGTCCTTCGACCTCGACGAAGAGGCCGAGAAGCTCCGCGAGATCATCCGTACCGGCAAGGGCCAGAAGAAGACCCGTGCGCTCAAGCGCCTCAAGGTCGTCTCCGCGTTCCTGCAGACCCGCAACAGCCCCAACGGCATGGTGCTGGACTGCATCCCGGTCATCCCGCCGGACCTGCGTCCGATGGTGCAGCTGGACGGTGGCCGCTTCGCGACCTCCGACCTGAACGACCTGTACCGCCGTGTGATCAACCGCAACAACCGCCTCAAGCGTCTCCTTGACCTCGGTGCCCCCGAGATCATCGTGAACAACGAGAAGCGGATGCTGCAGGAGGCCGTCGACGCGCTGTTCGACAACGGCCGCCGCGGTCGCCCGGTCACCGGTCCCGGTAACCGCCCGCTGAAGTCCCTCAGCGACATGCTGAAGGGCAAGCAGGGCCGTTTCCGTCAGAACCTGCTCGGTAAGCGTGTGGACTACTCCGCGCGTTCCGTCATCGTCGTCGGCCCGCAGCTGAAGCTGCACCAGTGCGGTCTGCCCAAGGCCATGGCGCTGGAGCTCTTCAAGCCGTTCGTGATGAAGCGCCTGGTGGACCTGAACCACGCGCAGAACATCAAGTCGGCGAAGCGCATGGTCGAGCGCGGCCGCACGGTCGTGTACGACGTCCTCGAAGAGGTCATCGCCGAGCACCCGGTTCTGCTGAACCGTGCGCCCACCCTGCACCGCCTCGGCATCCAGGCCTTCGAGCCGCAGCTGGTCGAGGGCAAGGCCATTCAGATTCACCCGCTCGTCTGCACCGCGTTCAACGCGGACTTCGACGGTGACCAGATGGCCGTGCACCTGCCGCTCTCCGCGGAGGCGCAGGCCGAGGCCCGCATCCTGATGCTGTCCTCGAACAACATCCTCAAGCCGGCCGACGGCCGTCCGGTCACCATGCCGACCCAGGACATGGTGCTGGGCCTGTTCTTCCTCACCACCGACGAGGAGGAGCGCAAGGTCATCGGTGAGGGCCGCGCGTTCGGCTCGGTCGCCGAGGCGATCATGGCGTTCGACGCCAAGGAGCTCTCGCTCCAGGCGAAGGTCGACATCCGCTTCCCGATCGGCACGGTCCCGCCCCGCGGCTGGACCCCGCCGGCTCCGGAGGAGGGCGAGCCCGAGTGGCAGCAGGGTGACAGCTTCCGGCTGCGGACGACCCTGGGCCGCGCGCTCTTCAACGAGCTGCTGCCCGAGGACTACCCGTTCGTCGACTACTCGGTGGGCAAGAAGCAGCTCTCCGCGATCGTCAACGACCTGGCCGAGCGGTACCCCAAGGTCATCGTCGCGCAGACGCTGGACAACCTGAAGGCGGCCGGTTTCCACTGGGCCACCCGCTCCGGTGTCACCGTCGCCGTCTCCGACATCGTCGTGCCGGAGGCCAAGAAGGCCATCGTCGAGGGCTACGAGGCCCAGGACGAGAAGGTCCAGAAGCAGTACGAGCGCGGTCTGATCACCAAGGACGAGCGCACTCAGGAACTGATCAACATCTGGACCAAGGCGACCAACGAGGTCGCCGAGGCGATGAACGACAACTTCCCCAAGACGAACCCCATCTTCATGATGGTTGACTCGGGTGCCCGAGGAAACATGATGCAGATGCGGCAGATCGCCGGTATGCGTGGTCTGGTGTCGAACGCGAAGAACGAGACCATCCCGCGACCCATTAAGGCGTCGTTCCGTGAGGGTCTCTCCGTGCTGGAGTACTTCATCTCCACCCACGGTGCCCGTAAGGGTCTCGCGGACACCGCCCTGCGTACCGCCGACTCGGGTTACCTCACCCGTCGTCTCGTGGACGTCTCCCAGGACGTCATCATCCGCGAGGAGGACTGCGGCACCGAGCGCGGCCTCAAGCTGCGGATCGCCACGAAGGGTCCCGACGGCGTCCTGCGCAAGACCGACGACGTCGAGTCCAGCGTGTACGCCCGGATGCTCTCCGAGGACGTCGTCGTCGACGGCAAGGTCATCGGCCCCGCCAACGTCGACCTCGGTGACGTGCTCATCGACCAGCTGGTCGCGCACGGCGTCGAGGAGGTCAAGACCCGCTCGGTCCTGACCTGTGAGTCCGCGGTCGGCACCTGTGCCTTCTGCTACGGCCGTTCGCTGGCCACCGGCAAGCTGGTCGACATCGGTGAGGCCGTCGGCATCATCGCGGCCCAGTCCATCGGTGAGCCCGGTACCCAGCTGACGATGCGTACCTTCCACACCGGTGGTGTGGCGGGTGACGACATCACCCTGGGTCTGCCGCGAGTCGTCGAGCTCTTCGAGGCCCGTACGCCCAAGGGCGTCGCCCCGATCTCCGAGGCCGCAGGCCGCGTGCGGATCGAGGAGACCGAGAAGACCAAGAAGGTCATCGTCACCCCCGACGACGGCAGCGACGAGACGGCCTACGGCGTCTCCAAGCGTGCCCGTCTGCTGGTGGGCGAGGGCGACCACGTCACGGTCGGCCAGCCGCTGACCGTGGGTGCGATCAACCCGCACGACGTGCTGCGCATCCTCGGCCAGCGTGCGGTCCAGGTCCACCTGGTCGGCGAAGTCCAGAAGGTCTACAACAGCCAGGGCGTGGCGATCCACGACAAGCACATCGAGATCATCATCCGGCAGATGCTGCGCCGCGTGACGATCATCGAGTCCGGCGACGCGGAGCTGCTGCCGGGCGAGCTCGTGGAGCGCTCGAAGTTCGAGGGTGAGAACCGTCGGGTCGTGGCGGAGGGTGGCCACCCGGCCTCCGGCCGTCCGCAGCTGATGGGTATCACCAAGGCGTCGCTGGCCACCGAGTCGTGGCTGTCGGCGGCGTCCTTCCAGGAGACGACCAGGGTCCTGACCGACGCGGCGATCAACGCCAAGTCGGACTCCCTGATCGGCCTCAAGGAGAACGTCATCATCGGTAAGCTCATCCCGGCCGGTACGGGCCTGTCCCGCTACCGCAACATCCGGGTCGAGCCGACCGAGGAGGCCAAGGCCGCGATGTACTCGGCCGTCGGCTACGACGACATCGACTACTCGCCGTTCGGCACCGGCTCCGGCCAGGCCGTTCCGCTGGAGGACTACGACTACGGTCCGTACAACCAGTAAGCGGTGGTCGGCGGCGGCCGGCCCGTAAGGGCGAAACGCGAACCGCAGGGCGGTCATCCTCATGTTGGATGACCGCCCTGCGGTGTGTGGGGGATGATGGGGCTATCAGGGCTCCGGCCGGGGGGAGGTCTCACAGGTGGCATTCGAACCGTGGCAGGGGGGCCGGCCGGCCCACCCGCCCCGTCAGATGCCCGCCATGCCCGCGATGCGCGCCGCGCACGCGGACCGGGAGCGGGCGGTCGATGTACTGAAGGCCGGGTTCGCCGAGGGGCGGCTCTCCCAGAGCGAGTACGAGGAGCGGGTGGAGCGCGCCTATCAGGCGCTGACCTACGGCGACCTGCAGTTACTGGTGGGGGACCTGCCGCAGGGGCCGGTGCCGCAGCCGCCGATGCTGCTGCCGCAGCCGATGGTCCCGCCGACGTTCCTGCCGATGCCCCCGGCGCGGACCAACCCGTCCGCGACCGGCGCCATGATCTGCGGCCTGCTCACCCCGCTGACCTGGGGAGTGACCGCGATCCCGGCGGTGATCCTGGGGCACAAGGCGCGGGCGGAGATCCGCCGGAACGACGAGCGGGGCGACGGCATGGCGCTCACCGGCGTGGTGCTGGGCTGGCTGGCCATCGGGGGCTGGTGCCTGGTGATGCTGATCACGCTGCTGGCGCTGCTGCCGAAGACCTGAGGCGCGGGGCGGCGTCCGCACGGGCCGTGGGGCACGCTCCGGGGCGCTGTCGCAACGGGGCTGGACACCTTCTTCCGTCGGCGCGATCAGCGCACTACGGTGGCGGCAGCGCCGTGGGAGTCCGGCGTGTCCTACGCGTGTGCATTTGTTTTGACCGCAGCCCATGCGGTAGGTACGCTCTGACCTTGTGCCTGGGGTGTCCCTGGCCTGCCGTGCGCGCATCTCCCTCAGCCTTCGGGCGGGCGGTGCCGGTGCGCACGAAGCCGGGTCCGACACCGTAATTCGCTGCTCCTCGTTCCAGCGAGGGATCTGCGGTATTCGACACACCCGACCTCGTGGGTCGGCGAAGTTCCAGGTTAGCTTTACCGAGACTGGCACACAGAAACCGGAGAAACGGTGCCTACGATCCAGCAGCTGGTCCGCAAGGGCCGGCAGGACAAGGTCGAGAAGAACAAGACGCCTGCACTCGAGGGTTCGCCCCAGCGCCGTGGCGTCTGCACGCGTGTTTTCACCACCACCCCGAAGAAGCCGAACTCGGCCCTGCGTAAGGTCGCGCGTGTGCGTCTGACCAGCGGCATCGAGGTCACCGCTTACATTCCGGGTGAGGGCCACAACCTGCAGGAGCACTCGATCGTGCTCGTGCGTGGCGGTCGTGTGAAGGACCTGCCGGGTGTTCGGTACAAGATCATCCGCGGCTCCCTCGACACGCAGGGCGTCAAGAACCGCAAGCAGGCTCGCAGCCGCTACGGCGCCAAGAAGGAGAAGTAAGAATGCCTCGTAAGGGCCCCGCCCCGAAGCGCCCGGTCATCATCGACCCGGTCTACAACTCTCCTCTGGTGACCTCCCTCATCAACAAGGTGCTGCTGAACGGAAAGCGCTCCACCGCCGAGCGCATCGTTTACGGCGCCATGGAGGGGCTGCGCGAGAAGACCGGCAACGACCCGGTCATCACGCTGAAGCGCGCGCTGGAGAACATCAAGCCGACCCTCGAGGTCAAGTCCCGCCGTGTCGGTGGCGCGACCTACCAGGTCCCGATCGAGGTCAAGCCGGGCCGCGCGTCGACCCTGGCGCTGCGCTGGCTCGTGGGCTACTCCCGCGCCCGCCGCGAGAAGACCATGACCGAGCGCCTCATGAACGAGCTGCTGGACGCCTCGAACGGCCTCGGCGCTTCGGTCAAGAAGCGCGAGGACACGCACAAGATGGCCGAGTCCAACAAGGCCTTCGCGCACTACCGCTGGTAGTCGCTACCCACATCGAGACCGAGAGAAGACGAAAGCCTTATGGCTACCACTTCACTTGACCTGGCCAAGGTCCGCAACATCGGGATCATGGCCCACATCGACGCGGGCAAGACGACGACCACCGAGCGGATCCTGTTCTACACCGGTGTTTCGTACAAGATCGGTGAGGTCCACGACGGCGCCGCCACGATGGACTGGATGGAGCAGGAGCAGGAGCGTGGCATCACGATCACCTCTGCTGCCACCACCTGTCACTGGCCGCTGGAAAACGTCGACCACACCATCAACATCATCGACACCCCGGGTCACGTCGACTTCACCGTCGAGGTGGAGCGTTCCCTGCGTGTGCTCGACGGTGCTGTGACGGTGTTCGACGGCGTTGCCGGCGTTGAGCCCCAGTCCGAGACCGTGTGGCGTCAGGCGGACCGCTACGGCGTGCCGCGTATCTGCTTCGTCAACAAGCTCGACCGCACCGGCGCGGAGTTCCACCGCTGCGTCGACATGATCGTGGACCGCCTCGGCGCGACCCCGATCGTGATGCAGCTGCCGATCGGCACCGAGGCGGACTTCAAGGGCGTCGTCGACCTCGTCACCATGAAGGCCCTGCTGTGGTCGGCCGAGGCCGCCAAGGGCGAGATGTACGACACCGTCGACATCCCCGACACCCACATCGAGGCTGCCGAGGAATGGCGCGGCAAGCTCCTCGAGACGGTCGCCGAGAACGACGAAGAGCTGATGGAGCTGTACCTGGAGGGCCAGGAGCCCACCGTGGAGCAGCTGTACGCGGCGATCCGCCGCATCACCATCAACGCCGGCAAGGCGGAGAACACCACCGTCACGCCCGTGTTCTGCGGTACCGCGTTCAAGAACAAGGGTGTCCAGCCGCTGCTGGACGCGGTCGTGCGTTACCTCCCGTCGCCGCTGGACGTCGAGGCCATCGAGGGCCACGCGGTCAACGACGCCGAGCAGGTCATCACGCGCCGTCCGTCCGAGGACGAGCCGCTCGCCGCTCTTGCCTTCAAGATCGCGAGCGACCCGCACCTGGGCAAGCTCACCTTCATCCGGGTCTACTCGGGTCGCCTGGAGTCCGGCACGCAGGTGCTGAACTCCGTCAAGGGCAAGAAGGAGCGCATCGGCAAGATCTACCGGATGCACGCGAACAAGCGTGAGGAGATCGACTCGGTGGGTGCCGGTGACATCGTCGCCGTCATGGGTCTGAAGCAGACCACCACCGGTGAGACCCTCTGTGACTCCGCCAACCAGGTGATCCTGGAGTCGATGGAGTTCCCGGCCCCGGTCATCCAGGTCGCCATTGAGCCCAAGTCCAAGGGCGACCAGGAGAAGCTGGGTGTCGCCATCCAGCGCCTCGCCGAAGAGGACCCGTCGTTCCAGGTCCACACCGACGAGGAGACCGGCCAGACCATCATCGCGGGTATGGGCGAGCTGCACCTCGACGTGCTGGTCGACCGTATGAAGCGTGAGTTCCGGGTCGAGGCCAACGTCGGCAAGCCGCAGGTCGCGTACCGCGAGACGCTGCGCAAGCCCGTCGAGCGTCTCGACTACACGCACAAGAAGCAGACTGGTGGTTCCGGCCAGTTCGCGAAGGTGCAGATCGCGATCGCGCCCCTGGAGGGCGACGGTTACGAGTTCGAGAACAAGGTCACCGG
The DNA here is from genome assembly GCF_040301705.1 of Streptomyces sp. NPDC000151. Taxonomy (NCBI): domain Bacteria; kingdom Bacillati; phylum Actinomycetota; class Actinomycetes; order Kitasatosporales; family Streptomycetaceae; genus Streptomyces; species Streptomyces sp. NPDC000151. Next base: position 35,697 of record NZ_JBEPFC010000022.1, read on the forward strand.
TGGCCGCATCCCGCGGGAGTACATCCCGTCCGTGGACGCCGGCTGCCAGGAGGCCATGGAGTTCGGTGTGCTCGCCGGCTACCCGCTGACGGGTGTCCGCGTCACGCTCCTCGACGGTGCCTTCCACGAGGTCGACTCCTCCGAGATGGCGTTCAAGATCGCCGGTTCGATGGCCTTCAAGGAGGCCGCCCGCAAGGCCTCCCCGGCCCTGCTCGAGCCGATGATGAAGGTCGAGGTCACCACGCCCGAGGACTACATGGGCGACGTGATCGGCGACATCAACTCCCGCCGTGGACAGATTCAGTCCATGGAGGACCGTCACGGTGCCAAGCTCGTCACGGGCCTGGTTCCGCTCTCGGAGATGTTCGGCTACGTCGGAGACCTCCGCAGCAAGACGTCGGGTCGCGCGAGCTACTCGATGCAGTTCGACTCCTACGCCGAGGTTCCGCGGAACGTCGCCGAGGAGATCATCGCGAAGGCCAAGGGCGAGTAAGACCCGTCTCGTCAGAGTCGGACCCCGACACGCTTTAGGCTTGACACCGACTGACGGGGCAATCCCCGCTATCCGTGAGGATTGCCCCCGTCAGCCGGCACCCCAGCAAAGATCACCTGGCGCCGATGAGTAAGGCGTACAGAACCACTCCACAGGAGGACCCCAGTGGCGAAGGCGAAGTTCGAGCGGACTAAGCCGCACGTCAACATCGGCACCATCGGTCACATCGACCACGGTAAGACGACCCTCACGGCCGCCATTACCAAGGTGCTGCACGACGCGTTCCCGGACCTGAACGAGGCCTCGGCCTTCGACATGATCGACAAGGCGCCGGAAGAGCGCCAGCGTGGTATCACCATCTCCATCGCGCACGTCGAGTACCAGACGGAAAACCGTCACTACGCCCACGTCGACTGCCCCGGTCACGCGGACTACATCAAGAACATGATCACCGGTGCCGCCCAGATGGACGGCGCGATCCTCGTGGTCGCCGCGACCGACGGTCCGATGCCGCAGACCAAGGAGCACGTGCTCCTGGCCCGCCAGGTCGGCGTTCCCTACATCGTTGTCGCCCTGAACAAGGCCGACATGGTGGACGACGAGGAGATCCTGGAGCTCGTCGAGCTCGAGGTCCGTGAGCTCCTCTCCGAGTACGAGTTCCCGGGCGACGACCTCCCGGTCGTCAAGGTCTCGGCGCTGAAGGCGCTCGAGGGCGACGCCGAGTGGGGCAAGTCGGTCCTGGACCTCATGAAGGCTGTCGACGAGGCCATCCCGGCCCCGGAGCGCGACACCGACAAGCCGTTCCTGATGCCGATCGAGGACGTCTTCACGATCACCGGTCGCGGTACGGTCGTCACCGGCCGTATCGAGCGCGGTGTCCTGAAGGTCAACGAGACCGTCGACATCATCGGCATCAAGACCGAGAAGACCACCACCACGGTCACCGGCATCGAGATGTTCCGGAAGCTGCTGGACGAGGGTCAGGCCGGTGAGAACGTCGGTCTGCTGCTTCGCGGTATCAAGCGCGAGGACGTCGAGCGCGGCCAGGTCATCATCAAGCCCGGTTCGGTCACGCCGCACACCGAGTTCGAGGCCCAGGCCTACATCCTGTCGAAGGACGAGGGTGGCCGTCACACCCCCTTCTTCAACAACTACCGCCCGCAGTTCTACTTCCGTACCACGGACGTGACCGGCGTCGTGACCCTCCCCGAGGGCACCGAGATGGTCATGCCGGGCGACAACACCGCCATGTCGGTCCAGCTGATCCAGCCGGTCGCCATGGAGGAGGGCCTGAAGTTCGCCATCCGTGAGGGTGGCCGGACCGTCGGCGCCGGCCAGGTCACCAAGATCAACAAGTAAGCTCGCTTACCTGCTGATCGAGGAGACCCGGCGCTCCTAGGAGCACCGAGCCTCGGCTCACAGAAGGGCCCGTACGACTTCGGTCGTACGGGCCCTTCTTGCATGGCGTCAAGGGTGTGCAGGTGTTCCCCCGCCTTCGAGCGGCTTTTGGTCGTATCGGGGCGCTACGGTGGGTGGACGGTCGACGATCTCGTCCATGGGAGGAATCATGACCGCCGAACCGCAGCACACCTGGCCGGTGCCGCCGCCGTACGGCTACACCGTGGACGACCTGTTCGCTCTGCCCGATCTCCCGCCGCACACCGAGTTGATCGACGGGAGCCTGGTCTTCGTGAGCCCCCAGCGGGATTTTCACACGCTGGTGATGTATCTGCTGGAGGCCGGGCTGCGGCGGACGGCGCCGGAGCGCTTCCGGGTGCGGCGGGAGATGACCGTCGTACTGGACGCGCGGAACGCCCCCGAGCCGGACATCGTCGTGCTGCACGCCGAGGCCGTACGGGACCGGCGGCAGACGCGCTACGAGGCGTCCGATGCCGTGCTCGCCGTGGAAGTCGTCTCGCCCGACTCCGAGGCGCGGGACCGGGACACCAAGCCGGGCAAGTACGCGGCGGCGGGCATCCCGCACTTCTGGCTGGTCGAGATGGCGGGGGAGAAGGACCACCCGGCGGTGCACACGTACGAGCTGGACGCGGTCACGAAGGCGTACGGGCTCACCGGTATTCACCATGAGCGGCTGAAGACGACGGTGCCGTTCACGATCGACATCGATCTGAGCGAGGTCGACCATCTGTAGGGCTTGAGGGGTTCCTGGCGGTGACAGTCGTCACTCTTTGTGGGCCCGATGGGGGCGCTTAGCATGGGCTCGTCGGCGCGCACCTCGGGTGAGGGCGCGACCCTTATCACAGGAGTGACGCCATGCTGCGCACCATGTTCAAGTCGAAGATCCACCGGGCGACCGTGACCCAGGCCGATCTGCATTACGTCGGGTCCGTGACCGTTGACGCGGAGTTGCTGGACGCCGCCGATCTGCTGCCGGGCGAGCTGGTCCACATCGTCGACATCACCAACGGGGCCCGGCTGGAGACGTACGTGATCGAGGGGGAGCGGGGGTCCGGGGTCATCGGGATCAACGGCGCGGCCGCGCACCTCGTGCACCCCGGTGACCTGGTGATTCTCATCAGCTACGGGCAGGTGGAGGACGCCGAGGCACGGGCGATGAAGCCGCGCGTGGTGCATGTGGACGCCGGAAACCGGATCGTGGCGCTGGGGAGCGACGCCTCGGCGCCGGTGCCCGGGAGCGCGCAGGAGCGCAGTCCGCAGGCGGTCGTTCCGGCCGGCTGACGGCGGGGCCGGAGGGCCTGTCCGGGACGGATGAGGCGGGCCCGAGGATTCGCCGAGTGTGGCGTGGGGTACTCTCTCCCCTTCGGTTGGCCAGCCGTGTGCCCCATATGGCACACTAGCCAAGTTGCTCGGTTGAGTGCCGATGCTGCGCGCCTCCCGCCGGGAGGACCGGAAGCGAGTCCTAGGTATTCGTCGCCTCTTATCAGGGGCGGAAGTACGGGAATCTTCCGGGAAGCTCAGCGGGGTGCCTCAGCCAGGCGCCCGGTGGGTGTCCATGACCCCACGTTCTCCTTCTCGAAGGATCTCCCTTGCGGAGATACGCGGGAAGGGATGCGACACGCCCGACCGCGTGGGTCGGCGAAGAGCGAGAGCGTGGCGGATGTGGGCCGTGTCCGTACAAGGCACAAGCGCATCGGGTCCCAGAGCGTTTACGAGACAAAGGACTACACAGTAGCCATGGCGGGACAGAAGATCCGCATCCGGCTCAAGGCCTACGACCACGAGGTCATCGACAGCTCGGCGAAGAAGATCGTCGAGACGGTGACCCGCACTGGTGCGTCGGTCGCAGGCCCGGTGCCGCTGCCCACTGAAAAGAACGTGTACTGCGTCATCAAGTCGCCGCACAAGTACAAGGACGCGCGCGAGCACTTCGAGATGCGGACGCACAAGCGCCTGATCGACATCCTCGACCCGACGCCGAAGACCGTTGACTCCCTGATGCGACTCGACCTCCCGGCCGGTGTCGACATCGAGATCAAGCTCTGAGGGTCGGTGAGTCGAGAATGACTAAGCAGATCAAGGGCCTCCTGGGCGAGAAGCTCGGCATGACCCAGGTCTGGGACGACAACAACCGTGTCGTTCCGGTGACCGTGGTCAAGGCCGGCCCCTGTGTCGTTACCCAGGTGCGCACCGCAGACCAGGACGGTTACGACTCCGTCCAGATCGCCTTCGGCGAGATCGACCCGCGCAAGGTGAACAAGCCCCTCAAGGGCCACTTCGCCAAGGCCGACGTCACCCCCCGTCGTCACCTCGTCGAGGTCCGTACCGCCGACGCCGGCGAGTACACCCTCGGCCAGGAGATCAATGCCGAGGTCTTCGACTCCGGCATCAAGGTGGACGTGACCGGCACGAGCAAGGGCAAGGGCTTCGCCGGTGTCATGAAGCGTCACGGCTTCCACGGCGGCAAGGCCTCCCACGGCGCGCACCGTGTGCACCGCAAGCCGGGCTCCATCGGTGGCTGCGCCACCCCGGGCCGCGTGTTCAAGGGCATGCGGATGGCCGGTCGTATGGGCAACGAGCGGGTCACCACCCAGAACCTGACCGTCCATGCCGTTGACGCGGAGAAGGGTCTGCTGCTCATCAAGGGCGCAGTTCCTGGTCCGAACGGCGGCCTCGTCCTGGTCCGTACCGCGGCCAAGGGGGCCTGAGGTAACCGATGAGCACCATTGACATCCTTTCGCCGGCAGGCGACAAGGCCGGTACCGTCGAGCTCCCCACGGAGATCTTCGACGCGAAGGTCAGCGTTCCGCTGATCCACCAGGTCGTCGTCGCACAGCTGGCCGCTGCCCGTCAGGGCACGCACAAGACCAAGACCCGTGGCGAGGTCCGCGGCGGTGGCAAGAAGCCGTACCGCCAGAAGGGCACCGGCCGCGCGCGTCAGGGCTCGACCCGTGCGCCGCAGTTCGCCGGCGGTGGCGTCGTCCACGGCCCCGTGCCGCGTGACTACTCGCAGCGGACCCCGAAGAAGATGAAGGCCGCCGCCCTGCGCGGTGCCCTCACCGACCGGGCCCGCAACTCGCGCATCCACGTCGTTTCCGGCGTGGTCGAGGGTGCGACCTCCACCAAGGCCGCGAAGACGCTGTTCGGCAAGATCTCGGAGCGCAAGAACCTGCTCCTGGTCGCCGAGCGCAGCGACGAGGCCGCGTGGCTGTCCGCCCGCAACCTGCCCCAGGTTCACATCCTGGAGCCGGGCCAGCTGAACACGTACGACGTGCTCGTCTCGGACGACGTGGTCTTCACCCAGACCGCTTTCGAGTCCTTCGTGTCTGGCCCCAAGGCCGCTGAGACCGAAGGGAGCGACGCCTGATGAGTGAGGCCGTCGTCACCAGCAAGACCTACACGGACCACCGTGACGTGCTGAAGAAGCCCGTCGTGTCCGAGAAGAGCTACGCGCTCCTGGACGAGAACAAGTACACGTTCATCGTCGACCCGCGTGCCAACAAGACCCAGATCAAGCAGGCCGTCGAGGCGGTCTTCTCGGTCAAGGTCACCGGGGTGAACACGATCAACCGGCAGGGCAAGCGCAAGCGCACCCGCACCGGTTTCGGCAAGCGCGCTGACACCAAGCGCGCCATCGTGACCCTCGCCGAGGGCGACCGCATCGACATCTTCGGCGGTCCGACCGCCTAACGGCGGTCTGGATCGTCCGGAATCGGACGAGGACTGAGAAATGGGTATCCGCAAGTACAAGCCGACGACCCCGGGCCGTCGTGGCTCCAGCGTCGCCGACTTTGTCGAGATCACGCGGTCCACGCCGGAGAAGTCGCTGGTTCGCCCGCTGCACAGCAAGGGCGGCCGTAACAACGCCGGTCGTGTGACCGTTCGCCACCAGGGCGGTGGCCACAAGCGCGCCTACCGCGTGATCGACTTCCGTCGTCACGACAAGGACGGCGTGCCGGCCAAGGTCGCGCACATCGAGTACGACCCGAACCGCACCGCGCGCATCGCGCTCCTGCACTACGCGGACGGCGAGAAGCGCTACATCATCGCCCCCCGCGGTCTGTCGCAGGGTGACCGGATTGAGAACGGCCCTGGCGCCGACATCAAGCCCGGCAACAACCTGGCGCTGCGCAACATCCCGGTCGGTACGACCATCCACGCCATCGAGCTGCGGCCCGGCGGCGGCGCGAAGTTCGCCCGCTCCGCGGGTGCCTCCGTGCAGCTGCTGGCGAAGGAGGGCTCCATGGCCCACCTTCGTATGCCGTCGGGTGAGATCCGCCTGGTCGACGTCCGCTGCCGCGCCACCGTCGGCGAGGTCGGCAACGCCGAGCAGTCGAACATCAACTGGGGCAAGGCCGGCCGCATGCGCTGGAAGGGCGTTCGCCCGACCGTGCGTGGTGTCGTGATGAACCCCGTCGACCACCCGCACGGTGGTGGTGAGGGCAAGACCTCCGGTGGTCGCCACCCGGTCTCGCCGTGGGGTCAGAAGGAGGGTCGTACTCGTTCGCCGAAGAAGGCTTCGAACAAGTACATCGTCCGCCGCCGCAAGACGAACAAGAAGCGCTAGGAGCGGGTTTAGATGCCGCGCAGTCTCAAGAAGGGGCCCTTCGTCGACGACCACCTGATCAAGAAGGTGGATGTCCAGAACGAAGCCGGCACCAAGAACGTCATCAAGACCTGGTCCCGTCGCTCCATGATCGTGCCGGCCATGCTCGGCCACACGCTGGCGGTGCACAACGGCAAGACCCACGTCCCGGTGTTCGTCACCGAGTCGATGGTCGGCCACAAGCTCGGCGAGTTTGCGCCGACCCGCACCTTCCGCGGCCATGAGAAGGACGACCGCAAGTCGCGTCGTCGCTGATCTGCGGAAAGCGAAGACCAATGACTGACACCGAAGGGACAACCATGGAAGCCAGGGCCCAGGCGCGCTACGTGCGTGTCACGCCCATGAAGGCCCGCCGCGTGGTGGACCTTGTCCGTGGCATGGATGCCACGGAGGCTCAGGCGGTCCTGCGTTTCGCCCCGCAGGCCGCGAGCGTGCCGGTGGGCAAGGTGCTGGACAGCGCCATTGCCAACGCCGCGCACAACTACGACCACACGGACGCCTCCTCGCTGGTCATCAGCGAGGCGTACGTCGACGAGGGCCCGACCCTGAAGCGGTTCCGTCCGCGTGCTCAGGGCCGTGCCTACCGGATCCGCAAGCGGACCAGCCACATCACTGTGGTCGTCAGCAGCAAGGAAGGAACCCGGTAATGGGCCAGAAGGTAAACCCGCACGGGTTCCGGCTCGGCATCACCACCGACTTCAAGTCGCGCTGGTACGCCGACAAGCTGTACAAGGACTACGTCAAGGAAGACGTCGCCATTCGTCGCATGATGACGAAGGGCATGGAGCGCGCCGGTATCTCGAAGGTTGAGATCGAGCGCACCCGTGAGCGCGTCCGCGTTGACATCCACACCGCCCGTCCGGGCATCGTCATCGGCCGCCGCGGCGCCGAGGCCGACCGCATCCGCGGTGAGCTGGAGAAGCTCACCGGCAAGCAGGTCCAGCTGAACATCCTCGAGGTCAAGAACCCCGAGACGGATGCCCAGCTGGTCGCGCAGGCCGTCGCGGAGCAGCTGTCCTCGCGTGTCTCCTTCCGTCGCGCCATGCGTAAGAGCATGCAGTCGACGATGAAGGCCGGCGCCAAGGGCATCAAGATCCAGTGCGGTGGCCGTCTCGGCGGCGCCGAGATGTCCCGCTCGGAGTTCTACCGCGAGGGCCGCGTGCCCCTGCACACGCTCCGTGCGAACGTCGACTACGGCTTCTTCGAGGCCAAGACGACCTTCGGTCGCATCGGCGTGAAGGTCTGGATCTACAAGGGCGACGTCAAGAACATCGCCGAGGTTCGCGCCGAGAACGCCGCCGCCCGTGCGGGCAACCGCCCGGCCCGTGGTGGCGGCGGCAACGACCGTCCGCGCCGCGGTGGCGAGCGTGGTGGCCGTGGCCGCAAGCCGCAGCAGCAGGCTCCCTCCGCCGAGGCCGCCAAGGCCGAGGCTCCGGCCGGTGCCGCCGCTGAGCCCAGCGCTGCCGGAAAGGAGAGCTGACCCATGCTGATCCCTCGTAGGGTCAAGCACCGCAAGCAGCACCACCCGAAGCGCAGTGGCATGGCCAAGGGTGGCACCGAGCTGGCATTCGGTGAGTACGGCATCCAGGCTGTCACCCCGGCCTACGTGACGAACCGGCAGATCGAGTCCGCTCGTATCGCCATGACCCGTCACATCAAGCGTGGCGGCAAGGTCTGGATCAACATTTACCCGGACCGCCCGCTGACGAAGAAGCCGGCCGAGACCCGCATGGGTTCCGGTAAGGGTTCTCCGGAGTGGTGGGTCGCGAACGTCAAGCCCGGTCGGGTGATGTTCGAGCTGTCCTTCCCGAACGAAAAGGTTGCGAAGGAGGCGCTGACCCGCGCCGCCCACAAGCTTCCGATGAAGTGCCGCATCGTGCGGCGCGAGGCAGGTGAGTCGTGATGGCGGCCGGTATCAAGGCGACCGAGCTGCGCGAGCTGAATGACGAGGACCTCGTCGCGAAGCTTCGTGAGGCCAAGGAGGAGCTGTTCAACCTCCGCTTCCAGGCGGCGACCGGACAGCTCGAAAACCACGGCCGGCTGAAGGCCGTCCGCAAGGACATCGCCCGGATCTACACCCTGATGCGGGAGCGCGAGCTCGGCATCGAGACGGTGGAGAGCGCCTGATGAGCGAGACGAATGTGACTGAGAAGAACGAGCGCGGCTTCCGCAAGACCCGCGAGGGTCTTGTCGTCAGCGACAAGATGGACAAGACCGTCGTCGTCGCCGTCGAGGACCGCGTCAAGCACGCGCTGTACGGCAAGGTCATCCGTCGTACGAACAAGCTCAAGGCGCACGACGAGCAGAACGCCGCGGGCGTGGGCGACCGTGTCCTCCTCATGGAGACCCGGCCGACCTCCGCGACGAAGCGCTGGCGCGTCGTCGAGATCCTCGAGAAGGCCAAGTAATTCCCGCAAGGGAATTGCAGACGGCAAGCACATCCCCCCGAGGGGGATTCCCTCGGAATAGTTCCGCCAGGCTCCGCGGGGGCTGCGCCTCGTAAGAGGTAACGCCCCCGCGGGGAACCGGCAGACGATCAGGAGATAGACGTGATCCAGCAGGAGTCTCGGCTGCGCGTCGCCGACAACACGGGTGCGAAGGAAATTCTCACCATCCGTGTTCTCGGTGGCTCGGGCCGACGCTACGCGGGCATCGGTGACGTCATCGTCGCCACCGTGAAGGATGCGATCCCCGGTGGCAACGTGAAGAAGGGTGACGTCGTCAAGGCGGTCATCGTGCGCACCGTGAAGGAGCGCCGCCGTCCCGACGGTTCGTACATCCGCTTCGACGAGAACGCGGCCGTCATCCTCAAGAACGATGGCGACCCCCGCGGCACCCGTATCTTCGGCCCCGTGGGCCGTGAGCTGCGCGAGAAGAAGTTCATGAAGATCATCTCGCTCGCGCCGGAGGTGCTGTAACCGATGAAGATCAAGAAGGGCGACCTGGTCCAGGTCATCACCGGTAAGGACAAGGGCAAGCAGGGCAAGGTCATTCAGGCCTTCCCCGCCGACGACCGTGTCCTGGTCGAGGGTGTCAACCGGGTCAAGAAGCACACCAAGGCCGGTCAGACCGCTCGCGGTTCGAAGACCGGCGGCATTGTGACGACCGAGGCCCCGATCCACGTGAGCAACGTTCAGCTCGTGGTGGAGAAGGACGGCAACAAGGTCGTCACCCGCGTCGGGTACCGCTTCGATGACGAAGGCAACAAGATCCGCGTTGCCAAGCGGACCGGTGAGGACATCTGATGACTGCCACCACCAACGCGCCGCGCCTCAAGCAGCGCTACCGCGAAGAGATCGCCGGGAAGCTGAAGGACGAGTTCTCGTACGAGAACGTCATGCAGATCCCCGGTCTGACCAAGATCGTGGTCAACATGGGTGTGGGCGACGCCGCCCGCGACTCCAAGCTGATCGAGGGCGCCATCCGCGACCTCACCACGATCACCGGCCAGAAGCCGGCCGTGACCAAGGCCCGCAAGTCCATCGCGCAGTTCAAGCTGCGTGAGGGCCAGCCGATCGGTGCCCACGTCACCCTCCGCGGTGACCGCATGTGGGAGTTCCTGGACCGCCTGCTGTCGCTCGCGCTGCCGCGCATCCGCGACTTCCGTGGTCTGTCGCCGAAGCAGTTCGACGGCCGGGGCAACTACACCTTCGGTCTCACGGAGCAGGTCATGTTCCACGAGATCGACCAGGACAAGATCGACCGTACCCGGGGTATGGACATCACCGTGGTCACCACGGCGACCAACGACGACGAGGGCCGCGCCCTCCTCCGTCACCTCGGCTTCCCGTTCAAGGAGGCGTGAGCGAGATGGCGAAGAAGGCTCTCATCGCGAAGGCTGCTCGCAAGCCCAAGTTCGCTGTGCGCGCGTACACCCGCTGCCAGCGCTGCGGTCGTCCGCACTCCGTCTACCGCAAGTTCGGCCTGTGCCGCGTGTGCCTTCGTGAGATGGCTCACCGTGGCGAGCTGCCGGGCGTGACCAAGAGCTCCTGGTAACCGCCTACTTGGTGGTTACCGGAGGCTCTCGGTAAGCATTCGGATGGCGTGGTGCCCCGCCCTTCATCACCTAGAGTGGAAGGGTTGGGCGCCCGCCGCCCGAGACCGACCGCGGGTTCCGTACCCGCTCAAAGTCGCTTACTACGCCGTAGGTCCCCGTGCCGCACCCGTCCCGCCACTGAGTGGGGAGAGGGATGGCGCATATAGGAAACCCCGGCGAGAGAGGCCGAAGGCCAATTCATGACCATGACTGACCCCATCGCAGACATGCTGACCCGTCTGCGGAACGCGAACTCGGCATACCACGACTCCGTGTCGATGCCGCACAGCAAGATCAAGTCGCACATCGCGGAAATCCTCCAGCAGGAGGGTTACATCACCGGCTGGAAGGTCGAGGACGCCGAGGTCGGCAAGAACCTCGTCCTCGAGCTGAAGTTCGGCCCGAACCGCGAGCGCTCGATCGCCGGCATCAAGCGGATTTCGAAGCCGGGCCTGCGGGTCTACGCAAAGTCCACCAACCTGCCGAAGGTCCTCGGCGGCCTGGGCGTGGCGATCATCTCCACGTCCCACGGTCTCCTGACCGGTCAGCAGGCCAGCAAGAAGGGTGTAGGCGGAGAAGTTCTCGCCTACGTCTGGTAACCAGGGAACGGAGGAATAGCTAATGTCGCGTATTGGCAAGCTGCCCATCCAGGTTCCCGCTGGTGTGGACGTCACCATCGATGGCCGGACGGTCTCCGTGAAGGGCCCCAAGGGTTCCCTTCAGCACACGGTCGCCGCGCCCATCGAGGTCGCCAAGGGTGAGGACGGCGTCATCAACGTCATCCGCCCGAACGACGAGCGTCAGAACAAGGCCCTGCACGGCCTGTCCCGCACGCTGGTGGCGAACATGATCACCGGCGTGACCCAGGGCTACAGCAAGGCGCTCGAGATCAGCGGTGTGGGTTACCGCGTCCAGGCGAAGGGCTCCAACCTGGAGTTCGCCCTGGGCTACAGCCACCCGATCGTGATCGAGGCGCCCGAGGGCATCTCGTTCAAGGTCGAGTCCCCGACCAAGCTCAGCGTCGAGGGCATCGACAAGCAGAAGGTCGGCGAGGTCGCCGCGAACATCCGCAAGCTGCGTAAGCCCGACCCGTACAAGGCCAAGGGCGTCAAGTACGCCGGCGAGGTCATCCGCCGCAAGGTCGGAAAGGCTGGTAAGTAAGCCATGGCATACGGTGTGAAGATCGCTAAGGGCGACGCCTACAAGCGCGCCGCTGCGAAGCGTCGCCACATCCGCATCCGTAAGCGGATTTCGGGTACCCCGGAGCGTCCTCGTCTGGTCGTGACGCGGTCCAACCGTGGCATCACCGCACAGGTCATCGACGACATCAAGGGCCACACCGTGGCCTCTGCGTCGACCCTGGACGCGTCGATCCGTGGTGGCGAGGGCGACAAGAGCGCCCAGGCGAAGAAGGTCGGCGCCCTGGTCGCCGAGCGTGCCAAGGCCGCCGGTGTCGAGGCTGTCGTCTTCGACCGAGGTGGCAAGCAGTACGCCGGGCGGATTGCCGCTCTGGCCGACGCCGCCCGCGAAGCCGGGCTGAAGTTCTGAGCCCCGGTTCCGTAGCTAGCGGACGTAACAGAGAGAGGTAATTCCAATGGCTGGACCCCAGCGCCGCGGTGGCGGCGCCGGTGGCGGCGAGCGGCGGGACCGTAAGGACCGGCGGGACGGCGGCGCAGCTGCCGAAAAGACCGCCTACGTCGAGCGTGTTGTCGCCATCAACCGTGTCGCCAAGGTTGTGAAGGGTGGTCGTCGCTTCAGCTTCACCGCGCTGGTCGTGGTGGGCGACGGTGACGGCACCGTGGGTGTCGGTTACGGCAAGGCCAAGGAGGTGCCGGCCGCCATCGCCAAGGGTGTTGAGGAGGCCAAGAAGCACTTCTTCAAGGTCCCCCGTATCCAGGGCACCATCCCGCACCCCATCACGGGCGAGAAGGCCGCGGGCGTCGTCCTGCTCAAGCCTGCTTCCCCCGGTACCGGTGTGATCGCCGGTGGCCCGGTGCGCGCCGTGCTCGAGTGCGCCGGCATTCACGACGTGCTGAGCAAGTCGCTCGGTTCGTCGAACCCGATCAACATCGTGCACGCCACGGTGACCGCGCTTCGTGGCCTTCAGCGCCCCGAGGAGATCGCGGCCCGTCGTGGCCTGCCGCTGGAGGACGTTGCACCCGCCGCTCTGCTGCGGGCGCGTGCCGGGGTGAGTGCGTAATGACTCAGCTCAAGATCACGCAGAGCAAGTCCGTCATCGGTAGCAAGCAGAACCACCGTGACACGCTCCGTTCGCTCGGTCTCAAGCGCGTGAACGACAGCGTCGTCCGGGAGGCCAGTTCCGTGGTCGTCGGCATGGTGCACACCGTGCGTCACCTCGTGACTGTCGAGGAGGTCTGACATGGCGGAGAACAACCCGCTGAAGGTCCACAACCTCCGTCCTGCCCCGGGTGCCAAGACCGCCAAGACCCGCGTGGGTCGTGGTGAGGCGTCCAAGGGTAAGACCGCTGGTCGTGGTACCAAGGGCACGAAGGCCCGTTACCAGGTTCCGGAGCGCTTCGAGGGTGGCCAGATGCCCCTCCACATGCGTCTCCCGAAGCTGAAGGGCTTCAAGAACCCCGCCCACAAGCAGTTCCAGGTCGTGAACCTGGAGAAGCTGGCCGCGCTCTACCCGCAGGGTGGCGAGGTCACGGTGGCCGATCTGGTCGCCAAGGGCGCGGTGCGCAACAACGAGCTCGTCAAGGTCCTGGGCCAGGGCGAGATCTCCGTGGCGCTGACGGTGACGGTCGACGCCGTTTCCGGCTCCGCCAAGGAGAAGATCGCCGCCGCCGGCGGCAGCGTCACCGAGCTGCTCTGACACCTCTCTGACGCCGCTCCGACGCGAGTGAATCAACTGACCGGGGATGCCCACGAATTGGGGCATCCCCGGTTGGTCGTTCCAAGGGGGGCATGGTCGCCGGTAAGGTGGCGTGCACTATTGCTGTACTTTCGCCGGGGGATGCCGCGTCAGGGTACTGATGTGGCGGACCGCGGAGGATATGCCGCGTGGCCGGGGGCCGCGCGGTTTTCGGCCGCTCAGTATTCGTAGATCCTCAAGACCGTCACCTCTCGCCCACGAGGCGGGGGGCGCAGGAGGCACCGTGCTCACCGCGTTCGCCCGAGCGTTCAAGACGCCCGACCTGCGCAAGAAGCTGCTGTTCACGCTGGGCATCGTGCTGGTCTATCGGCTCGGGGCGCACGTACCGGTTCCTGGAGTGAACTACTCCAACGTCGAGACCTGCATGAAGCAGGCCGGCTCCGGTAGTGGGCTTTTCGGCCTGGTGAACATGTTCAGCGGCGGTGCGCTGCTCAAGATCACACTTTTCGCGCTCGGGATCATGCCGTACATCACGGCGAGCATCATCCTTCAGCTGCTCACCGTGGTGATCCCACGGCTGGAGGCCCTGAAGAAGGAGGGGCAGTCCGGGCAGGCGAAGATCACGCAGTACACCCGGTACCTCACCGTGGCGCTCGCGATCCTGCAGGGCACCGGTCTGGTGGCCACCGCCCGCAGCGGCGCGCTCTTCAGCACCTGCACCCTGCGCAACGAAATCATTCCCGACCCGGCCATCTTCACGACCGTCACGATGGTCATCTGCATGACCGCCGGCACCGGCGTCGTCATGTGGCTGGGTGAGCTCATCACCGACCGCGGCATCGGCAACGGCATGTCGATCCTGATGTTCATCTCGATCGCCTCCGGATTCCCGGGCGCGCTGTGGCAGATCAAGGTGTCCGGCAAGCTCGCCGACGGCTGGATCGAATTCGGCTCCGTGATCGCGATCGGACTCGCGATGATCGCGCTGGTGGTCTTCGTCGAGCAGGCCCAGCGCAGGATCCCCGTGCAGTACGCCAAGCGGATGATCGGTCGTCGTTCGTACGGCGGAACGTCCACCTATATCCCGCTCAAGGTGAATCAGGCAGGTGTGATTCCTGTCATTTTCGCGTCGTCGCTGCTCTACATCCCTGCGCTCATCGCGCAGTTCAGCGGCTCGAAGGCAGGCTGGGCCACGTGGCTTCAGACACACTTCCAGCGCGGAGATGGGCCGGTTTACATCGTTACGTACTTCCTGCTGATCGTGTTTTTCGCCTTCTTCTACGTCGCCATCTCCTTCAACCCCGAAGAAGTTGCCGACAACATGAAGAAGTATGGTGGCTTCATCCCGGGTATCCGGGCTGGTCGCCCGACGGCCGAGTACCTCAGCTACGTGCTCAACCGGATCACGTGGCCGGGCTCGCTGTATCTGGGTCTGATCGCGCTGGTGCCGACAGTGGCGTTGGTGCTTTTCAACGCGAACCAGAACTTCCCCTTCGGCGGGACGAGCATCCTGATCATCGTGGGTGTGGGTCTGGAGACCGTGAAGCAGATCGAGAGCCAGCTTCAGCAGCGTAACTACGAAGGGTTCCTCCGCTGATGCGAATCGTCCTCGTCGGTCCTCCTGGGGCAGGCAAGGGTACGCAGGCTGCGTACCTCGCCGAGAACCTCGCCATCCCGCACATCTCCACGGGTGACCTGTTCCGCGCCAATATCAGCCAGGGCACCGACCTCGGCAAGCAGGCGAAGGCGTTCATGGACGCTGGGAACCTGGTGCCGGACGAGGTCACGATCGGCATGGCCAAGGACCGCATGGAGCAGTCCGACGCCACCGGCGGCTTCCTGCTGGACGGCTTCCCGCGGAACCTGGCGCAGGCCGAGGCGCTGGACGGCATCCTCAAGGACGCGGACCAGACGCTGGACGCGGTGCTGGACCTGGAGGTCCCGGAGGACGAGGTCGTCAAGCGCATCTCCGGCCGGCGGATGTGCCGCAAGGACGGCAAGCACATCTTCCACGTCGAGTACAGCCCCTCGAAGACGCCCGGCGTGTGCGACATCTGCGGCGGCGAGCTGTACCAGCGCGAGGACGACCGTGAGGACACGGTGCGCAAGCGGCTGGAGGTCTACCACACGGAGACCGAGCCGATCATCGACTACTACAAGGCGCAGGACCTCGTGGTGACCATCCCGGCCCTCGGGAAGGTCGAAGAGGTCACGCAGCGCGCGATGGCGGCCCTGGAGCGCCAGGCCGCGTAACCGCGGGAGCACTCTCCGAGACGGCCGCGGCGCCCTGATGGGCGCCGCGGCCGAATCACGTCCGGGTACCGTGGTAACGGCAACCGTTAATCGAGGAACCACGACGGCGATCGGCCACCTCCGCGAGAGCGGCGGCGGTTCAGCCGCAAAGGAAGGGCCAATGGTGGAGATCAAGACCCCGGAGCAGATCGCGAAGATGCGCGAGGCGGGGCTGGTCGTCGCCGCGATCCACGCCGCCACCCGTGAGGTGGCGGTGCCCGGTGCCTCCACCAAGGACCTGGACGACGCCGCGCGCAAGGTGCTGGCCGAGCACGGCGCGAAGTCGAACTTCCTCGGGTACGGCGGCTTCCCCGCGACGATCTGCACGTCGGTGAACGACGTGGTCGTGCACGGCATCCCCTCCGCTGACACCGTCCTGCAGGACGGCGACATCATCTCCATCGACTGCGGCGCGATCGTCGACGGCTGGCACGGCGACGCCGCGTACACGGCCTTCGTGGGCTCCGGTCACTCCGCTGAGCTGGTCGAGCTCAGCCGGGTGACCGAGGAGTCGATGTGGGCCGGCATCGCCGCGGTCCGCAAGGGCAACCGCCTGGTGGACATCTCCAAGGCGATCGAGGGCTACATCAAGCGCCAGCCGCGCCCGGCCTCCTCCAGCAAGTACGGCATCGTCGAGGACTACGGCGGCCACGGCATCGGATCGCAGATGCACATGGACCCGCACCTGCTGAACTACGTCGACCGCAAGCGCGGCCGCGGCCCGAAGCTGGTCCCCGGCTTCTGCATCGCCATCGAGCCGATGGTCAACCTCGGCACCGCCAAGACCCACGTCCTCGAGGACGACTGGACCGTGAAGTCCAACGATGGCGGCTGGTCCTCGCACTGGGAGCACTCGGTCGCGCTGACCGAGGAGGGGCCCCTGGTGCTGACGGCGCCCGACGGCGGCAAGGCGAAGCTCGCCGAGTACGGCATCGAAACGGCTCCCGATCCGCTGGCGTGAACGAGGAGCCGTCGGTCGGAGGCCGGCGCAGCCGCTCGAAGCCCGTGAGGCGCCCCAGGCGCCGAGCCCGCGAGAGCGGCATCAAGAGGGGGGCCGGCATCGAAACCGCTCCCGATCCTCTGGCGTAACGATCTACGTGGCTGGGCAATAATCGTGGATTCGTCTTTTCGAGTGCGCTGACGTAGACTGACGCGTCGGATCTCGTGCATCCGTATGCCTGCGTCCCCGGATGCGGGAATCGGGTGAATCGCACGAGAGCTGATCAAGGTAGCCGATTCGAAGGGCGAAGCGTGGCCAAGAAGCAAGGTGCCATCGAAATCGAGGGCACCGTGATCGAGTCCCTCCCGAACGCGATGTTCAAGGTGGAGCTTCAGAACGGTCACCAGGTCCTCGCGCACATCAGCGGCAAGATGCGGATGCACTACATCCGTATCCTCCCGGATGACCGGGTCGTGGTGGAGCTGTCTCCGTACGACCTGACGCGTGGGCGGATCGTCTACCGCTACAAGTAGATCTTGCCGCTGCCCCGCTCCCGTGGGGCGTACGGCACTGACCCGGAGAACCTCACCCCATGAAGGTCAAGCCGAGCGTCAAGAAGATCTGCGACAAGTGCAAGGTGATCCGCCGCCACGGCCGGGTCATGGTCATCTGCGACAACCTGCGCCACAAGCAGCGCCAGGGCTGACGCACGACCTGCACTTCCCGCAGTTCTTCGCGCGACGCGAGCACACGTACATACGCAGAGCCCGTCGAGCCGTAATGGCTGACGACACCTCCGGCGGGGGCCGGGGACCCAGGACGTACCACTGCCTTTCACGCAAGAGCGGTCGGCGGCCGGGAGCGGCTCTGTGGCAGACCCCCGAAACAACACAGGAGCCATTCGATGGCACGCGTTTCAGGTGTTGACATCCCGCGCGAAAAGCGCGTGGAGGTTGCCCTCACCTACGTCTTCGGCATTGGCCGCACGCTGGCGAAGCAGACCCTCGCCGCTGCCAATGTCGACCCGAACACCCGCGTTCGTGACCTTCCCGAAGAGGACCTGGTCAAGATCCGCGAGTACGTGGACGCGAATCTCCAGACCGAGGGTGACCTCCGTCGCGAGATTCAGGCCGACATCCGCCGCAAGGTCGAGATCGGCTGCTACCAGGGCCTGCGCCACCGTCGTGGCCTGCCCGTCCACGGTCAGCGCACCAGCACGAACGCTCGTACCCGTAAGGGCCCGCGTCGCGCGATCGCCGGCAAGAAGAAGCCGGGCAAGAAGTAGTCCTCAGCGGACGCTTATCAGCGGTCTTCGCTGTAGGACCGACCACCTCCACGGGAGTAATGAATGCCTCCGAAGGGCCGTACGGCCGGCGCCAAGAAGGTGCGCCGCAAGGAGAAGAAGAACGTTGCCCACGGGCACGCTCACATCAAGAGCACGTTCAACAACACGATCGTTTCGATCACCGACCCCACCGGCAACGTGATTTCCTGGGCTTCGGCCGGTCACGTGGGCTTCAAGGGTTCGCGTAAGTCGACTCCGTTCGCCGCGCAGATGGCCGCCGAGTCGGCCGCCCGCCGCGCGCAGGAGCACGGCATGCGCAAGGTCGACGTTTTCGTCAAGGGTCCCGGCTCCGGCCGTGAGACCGCGATCCGCTCCCTCCAGGCCACCGGCCTCGAGGTCGGCTCGATCCAGGACGTCACCCCGACCCCCCACAACGGCTGCCGCCCGCCCAAGCGCCGCCGCGTCTGACCAGCTGAAGTAGGAGACACAAGAATATGGCGCGTTACACCGGGGCCGACTGCAAGCGTTGCCGTCGGGAGAAGCAGAAGCTCTTCCTCAAGGGGAGCAAGTGCGAGAGCGCGAAGTGCCCGATCGAGATCCGTCCTTACCCCCCGGGTGAGCACGGTCGCGGGCGCACCAAGGACAGCGAGTACCTGCTGCAGCTGCGCGAGAAGCAGAAGTGCAGCCGTATCTACGGTGTCCTTGAGAAGCAGTTCCTCGGGTACTACAAGGAGGCGAACCAGAAGTCCGGCAAGACCGGTGAGAACCTTCTGCGCATCCTTGAGTCCCGTCTGGACAACGTGGTCTACCGTGCGGGCTTCGCGAAGTCCCGCGACCACGCCCGTCAGCTGGTCCGCCACGGCCACATCACCGTGAACGGCCGCAAGACCGACATCCCGTCGGCCCGCGTCGCCGCGAACGACATCATCGAGGTCCGCGAGAAGTCTCGCACCATGACCCCCTTCCAGGTGGCTCAGGCCGAGGCCGGCGACCGGACCGTCCCGGCTTGGCTGGAGGCGGTCCCCTCGAAGCTGCGCGTCCTCGTGCACTCGCTGCCCGAGCGCCAGGTGATCGACACCCAGGTGCAGGAGCAGCTGATCGTTGAGCTCTACTCCAAGTAAGTAGGGCTTGCGGTCGCGGGCGGTACGGCACTTTTGGGCCGTACCGCCCGTACCCTTGTAGTACAGCGGGCGTCAAATAGCGGGCGTCCACGACTGAAGGATCAAAAACATGCTGATCGCTCAGCGTCCCTCGTTGACCGAAGAGGTCGTCGACGAGTACCGCTCCCGGTTCGTGATCGAGCCGCTGGAGCCGGGCTTCGGTTACACCCTCGGCAACTCTCTGCGTCGTACGCTCCTCTCCTCGATCCCCGGTGCCGCGGTCACCAGCATCCGGATCGACGGTGTCCTGCACGAGTTCACCACCGTGCCGGGCGTCAAGGAGGACGTCACCGACCTCATCCTGAACATCAAGCAGCTGGTCGTCTCCTCGGAGCACGACGAGCCGGTCGTGATGTACCTGCGCAAGCAGGGCCCCGGCCTGGTCACCGCCGCGGACATCGCCCCGCCGGCCGGTGTCGAGGTGCACAACCCCGACCTGGTCCTCGCCACGCTGAACGGCAAGGGCAAGCTGGAGATGGAGCTGACCGTCGAGCGCGGTCGCGGCTACGTCTCCGCCGTGCAGAACAAGCAGGTGGGCCAGGAGATCGGCCGTATCCCGGTCGACTCCATCTACAGCCCCGTGCTCAAGGTCACGTACAAGGTCGAGGCGACCCGTGTCGAGCAGCGCACCGACTTCGACAAGCTGATCGTCGACGTCGAGACCAAGCAGGCCATGCGCCCGCGTGACGCCATGGCGTCCGCCGGTAAGACCCTGGTCGAGCTGTTCGGTCTGGCGCGCGAGCTCAACATCGACGCCGAGGGCATCGACATGGGCCCGTCCCCCACGGACGCCGCCCTGGCCGCCGACCTGGCGCTGCCGATCGAGGAGCTGGAGCTCACCGTTCGGTCGTACAACTGCCTCAAGCGCGAGGGCATCCACTCCGTGGGTGAGCTCGTCGCCCGCTCCGAGGCCGACCTGCTCGACATCCGCAACTTCGGTGCGAAGTCGATCGACGAGGTCAAGGCGAAGCTGGCCGGCATGGGCCTGGCGCTGAAGGACTCGCCTCCCGGCTTCGACCCGACCGCCGCGGCTGACGCCTTTGGCGCCGATGATGACGCGGATGCGGGTTTCGTCGAGACCGAGCAGTACTGAGAGCTCGGGCCTGATGGTCTGATTTTGCTGCGGATCGGCTGTGCCTGGTCGCGCAGTTCCCCGCGCCCCTTACGGGGCGCGGGTCTCCGACGGGCGACCGCCCGCTCGGATACTGACCCCGGTACCTGATACGGCTGGGGCAGACACAGAGGAGAAACACCATGCCGCGTCCCGCCAAGGGTGCCCGTCTGGGCGGCAGCGCCGCGCACGAGCGTCTGCTGCTCGCGAACCTCGCGAAGTCGCTGTTCGAGCACGGCCGCATCACCACGACCGAGGCCAAGGCCCGCCGCCTGCGCCCCGTCGCGGAGAAGCTGATCACCAAGGCGAAGAAGGGCGACATCCACAACCGTCGCCTGGTGCTGGCCACGATCACGGACAAGAGCATCGTGCACACGCTGTTCACCGAGATCGCGCCGCGCTACGCCGAGCGTCCGGGTGGCTACACCCGTATCACCAAGATCGGCAACCGTCGTGGCGACAACGCCCCGATGGCCGTCATCGAGCTGGTCGAGGGCGAGATCGCCAAGAAGGCCACCGTCGACGAGGCCGAGGCCGCGACCAAGCGCGCGGTGAAGGAGGCCGACCAGGCCGCCAAGGCCGAGGAGACCAAGGACGAGGCCGCCGAGGCCCCGGCCGAGGAGTCCAAGGACGCCTGAGCCTGATCAAGGCCGTTGAACGGGCCCGCTCCCCTCGGGGGGCGGGCCCTTTCGCTTGAGAGGATGGTCGCGTGAGCGATGAGGTGGAGCCCGGGTACGTGCGGGTGCGGCTGGACCTTTCCTATGACGGGAAGGACTTCTCCGGCTGGGCCAAGCAGCGGGAGCGGCGGACGGTCCAGCAGGAGATCGAGGACGCGCTGCGGACCGTGACGCGGGCGCAGGAGACGTACGAGCTGACCGTGGCGGGGCGGACGGACGCGGGCGTGCACGCGCGCGGCCAGGTGGCCCACGTCGACCTGCCGCAGGAGCTGTGGGCCGAGCACGGCGACAAGCTGCGGCGGCGGCTCGCCGGGCGGCTGCCGAAGGACGTACGGATCTGGCGGGTGGCCGAGGCCCCGGCCGGGTTCAACGCCCGGTTCTCGGCGATCTGGCGCCGGTACGCGTACCGGGTCACCGACCACCCCGGCGGCGTCGACCCGCTGCTGCGCGGGCACGTGCTGTGGCACGACTGGGACCTGGACGTGGCGGCGATGAACGAGGCGTCGCAGCCGCTGCTGGGGGAGCACGACTTCGCGGCGTACTGCAAGCGGCGCGAGGGCGCGACGACCATTCGTACGCTCCAGAAGCTGAGCTGGGAGCGGGACGCGGACGGGATCGTCACGGCGACCGTGAAGGCGGACGCGTTCTGCCACAACATGGTGCGGTCGCTGGTGGGCGCGCTGCTGTTCGTGGGCGACGGGCACCGGCCCGTGGAGTGGCCGGGCAAGGTGCTCGCGGCGGGCGTGCGGGACTCGGCGGTGCACGTCGTACGGCCGCACGGGCTGACGCTGGAGGAGGTCGGCTACCCGGCCGACGAGCTGCTTGCGGCCCGCAACAAGGAAGCGCGGAACAAGCGGACGCTGCCGGGCGCGGGCTGCTGCTGAGCCCGGGGGGGGCGGGGCCGCGGGCCCCGCCCCGTCAGTACCTCAGTCCTTGAGCTGCTTCTTCGCCGCCGCGTCGGCCTGGTCGCGGCCGCGCTGCATGATCCGGTTCCAGGCGTACGCGGCGCCGTCCCGGCTCGCCTGCAGGGCCTGGGTCTCGCTGCCGACGACGGCCTTGCCGTTGAGGTAGCCGGCGATCGTGAAGTACGCGTACCGGCCGGCCGCGTTCGCCGACGTCCGGCAGGCGGTGGCCTGGCAGAACGGGGCGACCTTGCCGCCGGAGAGCGCGGCGAGGTTGTTCTTGTACTCGTTCTTGACCGCGGTCGCCGCGGCCTTCGTGTCGAAGCGGGCGATGCCGACCGTGACCGCGACACCCTCCCGGGAGAAGGTGGCGCGCAGCAGCTTCTCGCAGCCGTGCTTCTCCAGGACCGGGCCGAGGCCGCCCTGCGCGACGCTCGTGCAGCTGCCGGTGGAGCCGGTCGTGGCCTTCGGGTAGACGCGGCCGCCGGCCGTCAGCTGCTTCTCGGGGAAGAGCGAGGCGGTGGTGAGCGGCGCGGTGTCCTTCCCGGCGTCGGTGATGTAGTCCATCGGGTCCGGCGGCGGGGGGACGGTGACGTCGGAGAAGGTCGGCTTGGGATCGGCCGGCTCGTCGGGGAGCTTCTGGGGCGAGGGCAGGGCGTTCGGCTTGTTGCTGCCGCCATTACTGGTGATCACGGCGGTGGCGACGATGCCGGCCACCGCGAGGGTGGCCAGGACGCCGCCGCCGATCATCAGCAGCCGCTTGCGCTTCCCGCGTGACTCACTCTCCTCCGCCAGCGCGGCCCAGTCCGGTGTGGACGGAGCGGACGGACCCGAACCCCCGGGGCCGTACGGCCCCCCTTGCCCAAAGCTCATGGCGCGCATCCTAATGCGCACAGGTCACAGACGGACCTTCGCGGGCGGGTGAGCGGCGGCCTACGGGGGAGTACGGGCGGTGGCCTCCGGAGCGCACGGACGGTCGCCGGGGAAACCCGTTTGTTCCGCGTGGTGTCAGGGGCCGACAATCCCCGCATGGGACATGTGGAAGCCGGACACCTGGAGTACTACCTGCCCGATGGGCGGGTCCTGCTGGGCGATGTGTCCTTTCGGGTGGGGGAAGGCGCCACGGTCGCGCTGGTCGGGGCGAACGGCGCGGGCAAGACGACGCTGCTGAAGCTGATCGCGGGGGAGCTGCAGCCGCACGGCGGCGCGGTGACGGTCAGCGGCGGGCTCGGAGTGATGCCGCAGTTCGTGGGCTCGGTGCGGGACGACCGGACGGTGCGGGACCTGCTGGTGTCGGTGTCCCAGCCGCGGCTGCGGGCGGCGGCGAAGGCCGTGGACGACGCGGAGCACGCGGTGATGACGGTCGACGACGAGGCCGCGCAGATGGCGTACGCGCAGGCGCTCAGCGACTGGGCCGAGGCGCGCGGCTACGAGGCCGAGACGGTCTGGGACATGTGCACGATGGCCGCGCTCGGCGTCCCGTACGAGAAGGCGCAGTGGCGGCAGGTGCGCACGCTCTCCGGCGGTGAGCAGAAGCGCCTGGTCCTGGAGTCGCTGCTGCGCGGCACGGACGAGGTGCTGCTGCTGGACGAGCCGGACAACTATCTGGACGTCCCCGGCAAGCGCTGGCTGGAGGAGCGGCTGCGCGAGACCAAGAAGACGGTCCTGTTCGTGAGCCACGACCGCGAGCTGCTGGCCCGCTCCGCCGAGAAGATCGTCAGCGTGGAGCCGGGGCCCGCTGGCTCGGACGTGTGGGTGCACGGCGGCGGCTTCGGCACGTACCACGAGGCGCGCAAGGAGCGGTTCGCGCGCTTCGAGGAGCTGCGCAGGCGCTGGGACGAGAAGCACGACCAGTTGAAGAAGCTGGTACGCAATCTGCGCCAGGCCGCGGAGAACAGCCACGAGCTGGCCTCGCGCTACCACGCGGCCCAGACCAGGCTCCGCAAGTTCGAGGAGGCCGGGCCGCCGCCGGAGCCGCCGCGCGAGCAGGACATCACGATGCGGCTGCACGGCGGCCGGACCGGCGTACGCGCGGTGACCTGCGAGAACCTGGAGCTCACGGGCCTGATGAAGCCCTTCTCCCTGGAGATCTTCTACGGCGAGCGGGTCGCGGTCCTCGGCTCCAACGGCTCCGGCAAGTCCCACTTCCTGCGGCTCCTGGCGGGCGAGGACGTCGCGCACACGGGCGCGTGGAAGCTGGGCGCCCGCGTGGTCCCGGGCCACTTCGCCCAGACCCATGCCCACCCGGAGCTGGAGGGCCGCACCCTCCTGGACATCCTGTGGCAGGAGCACGCCAGGGACCGCGGCAAGGCGATGAGCGCCCTGCGCCGGTACGAGCTCAGCGGCCAGGCCGAGCAGCGCTTCGACCGCCTCTCCGGCGGCCAGCAGGCCCGCTTCCAGATCCTCCTGCTGGAGCTGGGCGGCACCACCGCGCTGCTCCTCGACGAGCCGACCGACAACCTCGACCTGGAGTCGGCGGAGGCGCTGCAGGAGGGGCTGGAGGCGTACGAGGGGACGGTGCTGGCGGTGACGCACGACCGGTGGTTCGCGCGGTCCTTCGACCGGTATCTGGTCTTCGGCTCCGATGGTCGGGTGCGGGAGACGTCCGAGCCGGTGTGGGATGAGCGTCGTGTCGAGCGGGAGCGGTAGCGCGGCGGCTTCTAGCCTGGCCGCATGGTGGCGGACGTAGCGGATGCAGCGGGCGAAAAGGGGCGGTCGTCGCACGCGGTGTGGCTGCTGCGGCCCGCTTCCTGGCCGCTGCGGGCGGTGGCCGCCGGGCTGATGGCCGTCGTGGTCTGGGCGACCGTGCGGCGTGGTGGTCACCTGGGGATGGACAACGCCTTCGCCGTGCGGGCCGCGCGTGCCCTGCTGGACGGCGGGGCGCCGTATGCCGACAAGCGGTTCCTCTATCTGCCGGGGGCGGTCCTCGCGGCCGTTCCCGAGGCGCTGCTGCCCGGGGCCTGGCTGGTGTGGCTGGTGCCGGCGGCCGGTGTCGGGCTCGTCCTGGTGGGCTGGTGGCTGAGCCTGCGGATCTTCGGGGTCGCGGCGGGCAGCAGGCTCGCGGCGCTGGCGGTGGCCGCGCTGCCGTTCTTCCAGCCGTTCCGCAACCTCGTCACGCTCGGGAACTGGACGCTGGCCTCCGTGGTGGCATTTCCCCTGGCGCTGCTGCTGGCCCGCCGGGAGCGCTGGACGGCGGCCGGCGCGGTCATCGGGACGGCGCTGGCGGTCAAGCCGATGCTGGTGCCCGTACTGCTGTTGTTCGTGTTCGCGCGGCGGTGGCGGGCGCTGGCCGCGGCGATCGGAGTGCCCCTCCTGGTGTCCCTCCTCGCCGCGCTCGTGATGCCGCGGCCCGGGATGTTCCTCACCCGTACGCTGCCGTTCCTGCTGCGGGGGCAGGACGTCTTCGCGCGGCCGTACGACGCCTCGCTCGGCGCGGTCCTGGCCCGCCTCGGCCTGCCGGACCCGGTGGCCTACGGGGTGGCCGTGCTCGCGGCGGCGGCCGGGGTGGCCTGCGCCCACCTGCGCTGGCGGCGCGCGGACGCGGGGCCGCTGCGGCTCGTCGAGACGGCCGCGATGCTGCTGCTCGCCGCCTTCCTCGTCTCCCGCCCGTCGTTCGACCACTACCTGCTGGTCGTGCTCGGCCCGCTGCTGGCGTCCGTCGCCGTGCCGGGCGCCGCGCCCCGTACCGTGTGGTTCTGGATCGCCCTCGTACCGCAGGTCTCCGGCCTCGACTGGCCGTACCTGGAGGACATCAGGCGGCGGGCCTTCAAGGACGCGGCGATGCTGTGGACGCTGACCGCCGTGCTGGCGTGCGTCTGCCTGGGCCGCGGGGGCGGCCGGCCGGGCCGCCGGGGCGGCGACGGCGGGGATCGCACCCCCGTACGGGACGCGTTTTGACCCGCCTGGGGGAGGCCCGGTATTCTGCCTGTTTGTTATGCGTATTGGCTTGCTCTATCTCACGTGAGGGGCCCTTACGCCGGTCCACCGGGCCGATCACCGACGGCAGGCAATGGGTTGCGTCACCCGGAGCCGCCCGTGTCGGCATATCGACCATGGTGGCCAGTACAGGTCCCAATCACTTAGAAGCGAAGGCTAAAACGTGCGTACGTTCAGCCCCAAGCCCGGCGATGTCCAGCGCCAGTGGCACATCATTGACGCGCAGGACGTTGTCCTGGGCCGTCTGGCATCTCAGGCCGCGTCCCTCCTGCGGGGCAAGCACAAGCCGGTCTACGCCCCTCACGTCGACACCGGTGACTTCGTCATCATCATCAACGCCGACAAGGTGCACCTGTCCGGCAACAAGCGCTCGCAGAAGATGGCGTACCGCCACTCCGGCTTCCCGGGTGGTCTGCGTTCGGTCCGTTACGACGAGCTGCTCGACAAGAACCCCGAGAAGGCCGTCGAGAAGGCCATCAAGGGCATGCTCCCGAAGAACACCCTGGGCCGCCAGATGCTCTCGAAGCTGAAGGTCTACGCGGGCGCCGAGCACCCGCACGCTGCTCAGCAGCCGGTCCCGTTCGAGATCACCCAGGTCGCGCAGTAAGTCCGGCCACACCCCCTAAGACGAAGAGAATCTGAGGAGCATCGTGGCTGAGACCACCGCCGAGACCCCGCTCGAAGAGGCCGAGGTCGAGCAGTACACCAGCGAGTCCGAGGCGCCGCTGGAGGGTGAGTACACCTCCGAGTCGCTCGCCTCCCGCTTCGGCGACCCCCAGCCGGCCGCCGGCCTGGGCCGCCGCAAGAACGCCATCGCCCGCGTCCGGATCGTCCCGGGCACCGGCCAGTGGAAGATCAACGGCCGCACCCTCGAGGGCTACTTCCCGAACAAGGTGCACCAGCAGGAAGTCAACGAGCCCTTCAAGGTGCTCGAGCTCGACAACCGCTACGACGTTGTCGCCCGCATCTCCGGTGGCGGCATCTCCGGCCAGGCCGGCGCGCTGCGCCTGGGCGTGGCCCGTGCGCTGAACGAGGCGGACGTGGAGAACAACCGTGGCCCGCTGAAGAAGGCCGGCTTCCTGAGCCGCGACGACCGTGCGGTCGAGCGCAAGAAGTCGGGTCTGAAGAAGGCCCGTAAGGCGCCGCAGTACAGCAAGCGCTAATCACGCTCGCTGCCTCGTGTGCAGCATTCGCGCTTCGCGCGCAGCTTGGCGAACGCCCCGGGGGCACTTTCCGTGCCGCCGGGGCGTTCGGCTATCCGGGACCAGATAGGCGTATACCTGGACGTAACGGTCTGGTCCAAGCTCATGAACTCGGAGGACACCAGTGGGACGACTCTTCGGCACGGACGGGGTGCGCGGCGTCGCCAATGCGGATCTGACGGCAGAGCTCGCGCTCGGGCTGTCGGTCGCTGCGGCGCATGTGCTGAGGGAGAAGCCGGGGCGAAGCCCCGTCCAGCTGGGGCAGCGGTCGGGTGACGGGCGGGACGGCACCGTCGAAGAGCACCGGCCGGTGGCCGTGGTCGGGCGCGATCCGCGGGCCTCGGGGGAGTTCCTGGAGTCCGCCGTGGTGGCGGGGCTGGCCAGCGCGGGCGTCGACGTGCTGCGGGTGGGCGTGCTGCCGACCCCGGCGGTGGCGTACCTCACCGGCGCGCTCGGCGCGGACCTGGGCGTGATGCTCTCCGCGAGCCACAACCCGATGCCCGACAACGGCATCAAGTTCTTCGCGCGCGGCGGGCACAAGCTCGCCGACGAGCTGGAGGACCGGATCGAGAGCATGTACCGCGGGCACGCCGCCGGTGAGCCGTGGGACCGGCCGACCGGCGCGGGCGTGGGCCGGGTCAAGGACTACGCCGAGGGCTTCGACAACTACGTCGCGCACCTGGTCGGCGTGTTGCCGAACCGGCTGGACGGCCTGAAGGTCGTCATCGACGGGGCGCACGGCGCGGCGGCCCGGGTCTCCCCGGAGGCGTTCGCGCGGGCCGGCGCCGAGGTCGTCACGATCGGCACCGACCCCGACGGCCTGAACATCAACGACGGCTGCGGCTCCACCCACCTGGACAAGCTGCGCGCCGCGGTCGTCGAGCACGGCGCCGACCTGGGTGTCGCGCACGACGGTGACGCGGACCGCTGCCTGGCCGTGGACGCGGCCGGCGACGAGGTCGACGGCGACCAGATCCTCGCCGTCCTCGCGCTGGGCATGCGGGACGCGGGCACGCTGCGGCAGAACACCGTGGTCGCCACGGTCATGTCCAACCTGGGCTTCAAGCTGGCGCTGGAGCGCGAGGGCATCGAGCTGGTGCGCACCGCGGTGGGCGACCGGTACGTCCTGGAGGAGATGAAGGCGCAGGGCTTCGCGCTGGGCGGCGAGCAGTCCGGGCACGTCATCGTGCTGGACCACGCCACGACCGGCGACGGCACGCTGACCGGCCTGATGCTGGCGGCGCGGGTGGCGGCGACGGGCCGCTCGCTGGCCGAGCTGGCGGGCGTCATGAAGCGGCTGCCGCAGGTCCTCATCAACGTCCCCGACGTGGACAAGTCCCGGGTGGCCACCTCCGCCGAGCTGTCGGCCGCGGTGACCGACGCGGAGCGCGAGCTGGGCGAGACCGGCCGGGTACTGCTGCGCTCCTCCGGTACGGAGCCGCTGGTCCGCGTCATGGTGGAGGCGGCCGACCTGGAGCAGGCGCGAGCCGTGGCGGGGCGGCTGGCCGACGTGGTGAAGTCGGCGCTGGGCTGACGAGCAGCCGACTTTCCGGCGCCGCACGGGTGGACGGACGTCCGTTGCATCCCTGCGGCGCCGTTGCGCCTGCGGCGGGCGTCCTCAAACGCCGGACGGGCTGGATTTGCGCTGCCTGGCCCAGAGAGCCTTCTGCACGAGCAGTGTCAGCGTGCCCGCGAGGACGATGCCCGCCAGGTTCACCAGCAGCTGCTTGCTGGAGCCCCAGGTCTGGCCGTAGTCGCCGTAGAGGAAGGCGAGTGCGGCGTTCGCCGCCGCCGGTACGGTCGTCACCGAGATCGCGACGCCCACCAGCGCGCCCGACTTCGCCGAGGTCAGGGAGAGCGTCCCGGCGATGCCGGCCAGGAACGCCACCACGAAGGACATCGGGTCCGGCTGCCAGATGAAGGCCGTGTTGGGGCGGTCGGCCTCGACCTGCGTCTTGGTGAACAGCCCCATCGCGTCCATCAGCCAGCTGAAGCCCACGGTCACCACCATCGCGACCGCGAAGCCCACCAGCAGCGCGGCCAGCGAGCGCCACACGAGCCGCGGGGCGCGCTGGACCAGGGCCGTGCAGATCCCGGCGAGCGGGCCGAACTCCGGCCCGACCGCCATCGCGCCCACGATGAGTACCGCGTTGTCCAGCGCCACACCGCACGCCGCGATCATCGTCGCCAGCGCCAGGAACGCGATGTAGGTGACGGTCAGCGTCGATTCCTCGTGCGTGGCATCGCTCAGCTGTTCCCACAGGACCGCGTCCGCGCCCTCGCCCGGCGCGTCCTCCTCGGCCTGGACGGCCCGCTTGGACAGCGACAGGTCGATGTCCTCGACCGCGATCGACCCGCACTCGTCGATGCCGCGCTCGCGCAGCGCCCGCAGTACTTCGTCACCGGCCTCCCGGGCCACGTCGCAGGTGATGACGTCGCCGGCCGGATTGCGGGCGGCCCCGGCCAGTACGACCAGGTGGGTGGTGCCGACCGTGCGTTCCAGGAGGTCGGTCACCTCGTCCGTACGGTCGGCCGGGACGATCAGGCGCAGGTGCAGCACGGTGGCATTCCTCGGGGAGCGGCAGAGTGTGGCGTCAGAGTTTGCGCAGCGACAGCCGCTGCACCTTGTGGTCGGGTCCCTTGCGCAGCACGAGGTTCGCGCGCCCGCGGGTGGGGGCCACATTCTGCTGCAGATTGGGCTTGTTGATGGTGCGCCAGTTCATCCGGGCGTACTCCAGTGCCTCTTCCTCCGAGACCTGGGCGTACTTGCGGAAGTACGAGAACGGGTTCTGGAAGGCGGTCTGGCGCAGCTTGCGGAACCGGCCGAGGTACCACTGCTCGATGTCCTCGGTGCGGGCGTCCACGTACACCGAGAAGTCGAAGAAGTCGGCGAGGCCGAGCCGGGTGCGGCCGTCCTTGCCGGGCAGCGCGGGCTGCAGCACGTTGAGGCCCTCGACGATGAGGATGTCGGGGCGGTGCACGGTCAGCCGCTCGCCGGGGACGATGTCGTAGATCAGGTGTGAGTACACCGGCGCGCTGACCTCGGCCTTGCCCGACTTCACGTCCGCGACGAAGCGGGTCAGGGCGCGCCGGTCGTAGGACTCGGGGAAGCCCTTACGGGACATCAGGCCGCGCCGGTGCAGCTCGGCGTTGGGCAGCAGGAAGCCGTCGGTGGTCACCAGCTCCACCCGCGGGTGGTCGGGCCAGCGGGCCAGCAGCGCCTGGAGGAGGCGGGCCGTGGTCGACTTGCCGACCGCGACGCTGCCCGCCACGCCGATCACGAACGGCGTGCCCTCCTGGGCGCCGTGCCCCTCCCGGTCGCCGAGGAAGGTGTTCAGGGCGCCGCGGAGGCTGCTGGTGGCGCCGAAGTAGAGGTTCAGCAGCCGGGAGAGCGGCAGGTAGACGTCGCGCACCTCGTCCAGGTCGATGACGTCGCCCAGGCCGCGCAGCCGCTCGACCTCTTCGGCGGTGAGCGGGAGCGGGGTCTTCTCGCGCAGGGCGCTCCACTCCCCGCGGGTCATGTCGACGTACGGCGTGGCGTCGGCGCGGCGGCGTTGCTGCGGCTGCTCTGTCGTCATGGGCACGCCGCCCATTGTCCGCAGCCGTCCGCCGCCGCTCATCCCGGGGTGGTCCTGCGGGGCAACCCGGGAGGGTTCCCGGTCGTCTAACCGGGTGGCCGAATACTGAATGTCTATACCAATCGGGTATTCATCGGTAGCGTCCGGCCCCGGGGGAACGCGTCACTTCCGACCGCGAGGAAATGGGGGGTGGGCATGGGGACACGCCTGCTCGAATACGTACGGCAGCGCAGGAGAATTCCGGCCCAGAGGGAGTACGCGGGGCCGGTTCCGGGGGAGTCGGCGAGCCTCGTCCAGAGCGAACTCCTCGCCGAACTGCCCGACGAGGACCTGGGCGAGGACCTGACGGACTGCCTGCTGCTGTACGAGATGGGCAGCAAGCCGCGCTGCGAGGAGGTGGAATTCCTCGAACTGGTGCAGGAAGCCATCGACCGGATCGAGAGCGGGCATTGACCCGTATGGGACCCGGGTATTGATCTCCGCGCGCCGTAGGCTGCCTTCATGTGCGGAATTGTGGGATACGTGGGCGGGCAGTCGGCCCTTGACGTCGTACTGGCCGGACTGAAGCGGCTGGAGTACCGCGGCTACGACTCGGCGGGGATCGCGGTGCTGGCCGACGGCGGCCTGGCGGCGGCGAAGAAGGCCGGCAAGCTCGCCAACCTGGAGAAGGAACTGGCGGCGCGCCCGCTGCCGGCCGGCAGTACGGGCATCGGGCACACCCGGTGGGCCACGCACGGCGGCCCCACGGACGCCAACGCCCATCCGCACCTGGACAACTCCGGGCGGGTCTCGGTCGTGCACAACGGCATCATCGAGAACTTCGCCGCGCTGCGCGCCGAACTGACCGACCGCGGCCACGAGCTGGCCTCCGAGACGGACACCGAGGTGGTCGCGCACCTGCTGGCCGAGTCCTTCTCCTCCTGCGGCGACCTCGCCGAATCGATGCGGCAGGTCTGCCGCCGGCTGGAGGGCGCCTTCACGCTCGTGGCGGTGCACGCCGACGCGCCGGACGTGGTGGTGGGCGCGCGCCGGAACTCCCCGCTGGTCGTCGGCCTCGGCGACGACGAGGCGTTCCTCGCCTCCGACGTGGCCGCCTTCATCGCGCACACCCGGGAGGCCGTCGAGCTGGGCCAGGACCAGGTGGTCGCGGTGCGCCGGGACGGCGTGCAGGTCACCGACTTCGAGGGCCGCCCGGCC
The DNA here is from genome assembly GCF_040301705.1 of Streptomyces sp. NPDC000151. Classification (NCBI taxonomy): domain Bacteria; kingdom Bacillati; phylum Actinomycetota; class Actinomycetes; order Kitasatosporales; family Streptomycetaceae; genus Streptomyces; species Streptomyces sp. NPDC000151. The sequence continues at coordinate 67,367 of NZ_JBEPFC010000022.1, forward strand.
GAGGTGCGCCCGTACCACGTGGACTGGGACGCCTCGGCCGCCGAGAAGGGCGGCTACGACTACTTCATGCTCAAGGAGATCGCCGAGCAGCCGAAGGCCGTCGCGGACACCCTCCTCGGGCGGATCGGCGCGGACGGGCGGCTGTCGCTGGACGAGGTGCGCATCCCGGACGCGGTGCTGCGCGAGGCCGAGAAGGTCGTCATCGTGGCGTGCGGTACGGCGTTCCACGCCGGGCTGATCGCCAAGTACGCCATCGAGCACTGGACGCGCATCCCGTGCGAGGTGGAGCTGGCGAGCGAGTTCCGCTACCGCGACCCGATCCTGGACCACCGCACGCTCGTCGTCGCCATCTCGCAGTCCGGCGAGACCATGGACACCCTGATGGCGCTGCGGCACGCCCGCGAGCAGGGCGCGAAGGTCCTCGCCATCTGCAACACCAACGGCTCGACCATCCCGCGCGAGTCCGACGCGGTGCTCTACACGCACGCCGGGCCCGAGGTCGCCGTCGCCTCCACGAAGGCGTTCCTGACCCAGCTGGTCGCCTGCTACCTGGTCGCGCTGTACCTGGGCCAGGTGCGCGGCACGAAGTGGGGCGACGAGATCCAGGCCGTGGTGAAGGAGCTGGCCGAGATCGGCACCCAGGTGGAGGAAGTGCTGGGCACGATGGAGCCGGTACGGGAGCTGGCCCGCGGCCTCGCCGGCAAGAACACCGTGCTCTTCCTCGGGCGCCACGTGGGCCACCCGGTGGCCCTGGAGGGCGCGCTGAAGCTCAAGGAGCTGGCGTACATGCACGCCGAGGGGTTCGCGGCCGGCGAGCTGAAGCACGGGCCGATCGCGCTGATCGAGGAGGACCTGCCGGTGGTGGTGATCGTGCCGTCGCCGCGCGGGCGCTCCGTGCTGCACGACAAGATCGTCTCGAACATCCAGGAGATCAGGGCCCGCGGCGCCCGCACCATCGTGATCGCCGAGGAGGGCGACGAGGCGGTCGTGCCGTACGCCGACCACCTCGTACGCATCCCCGTGACGCCCACCCTGCTGCAGCCGCTGGTGGCCACCGTGCCGCTGCAGGTCTTCGCCTGCGAGCTGGCCACAGCGCGCGGCAACGAGGTCGACCAGCCGCGCAACCTCGCCAAGTCGGTGACCGTCGAATGATCATCGGGGTCGGCATCGACGTCGCCGAGATCGACCGGTTCGCCGCCGCGCTGGAGCGCACGCCCCAGATGCTGGACCGGCTCTTCGTCGACAGCGAGCGGTACCTGCCCGGCGGCGAGCCGCGCGGGGTCGCCTCCCTCGCGGCCCGGTTCGCCGCGAAGGAGGCGCTGGCCAAGGCGCTGGGCGCGCCGCGCGGCCTGCACTGGACGGACGCCGAGGTGTACGTCGAGGAGAGCGGCCAGCCCCGGCTGCGGGTGTGGGGCACGGTGGCCGCGGCCGCGGCGGAGCGCGGGGTCCGCTCGTGGCACGTCTCGCTCAGCCATGACGCGGGGGTGGCTTCGGCGGTGGTGATCGCGGAGGGGTGAGTAACCCCTCCGCCCCTGGGGGCGCGCCTAGGCGGTCACCGACAGCCACGTCCCCGGCAGGGCCTCGGCCACGTCGCACGCGGTCAGTGGCGTACCCGCATTCGCCGCCTGACGCGCCGCCAGCCCATGGAGATACGCGCCCGCCGATGCCGCGTCCCGCGGCGCGAGGCCCGTGGCCAGCAGCGAACCGGCCAGCCCCGAGAGCACGTCACCGCTGCCCGCCGTGGCCAGCCAGCCGGTGCCCGTGGGATTGACGCGTACGGTGGCCGTCTCCGGATCGGCGACCAGCGTCGACGAGCCCTTGAGCAGCACCGTCGCGCCGTACCGGGAAGCCAGCTCCCGTACGGCGTGCAGCCGGGCCGACTCCACCTCCTCGCGCGCCACGCCCAGCAGGGCCGCGGCCTCGCCGGCGTGCGGGGTGAGCAGCGTCGGCGCCGTACGGGCGCGCAGCCGCTCCGGGTCCAGGTAACGCAGCCCGTCCGCGTCGACCAGTACCGGCACGTCGGAGTCCAGTACGTCCGCCATCGCCGCCTCGTTGTCGCCCAGGCCGGGGCCGATCACCCACGCCTGCACGCGGCCCGCCTTCGAGGGCGGCCCGGCGTGCACCAGCGTCTCCGGGTGCGCGGCGATCACCGCGTCGCCGCCGGGGCCCACGTACCGGACCGCGCCCGCGCCGCCGCGCAGCGCTCCCGATACCGCGAGTACCGCGGCGCCCGGATAGCGCGCCGAGCCCGCCACCACGCCGACCACGCCGCGCCGGTACTTGTCGCTGTCCGCCGCCGGGACGGGCAGCAGCGCCGCCACGTCGGCGTGCTGGAGCGCCGCCACGTCCGCCTCGCCCGGCAGGTCCAGGCCGATCTCCACCAGCCGCAGCGCGCCCACGTACTCGCGCGCCGGGTCGATCAGCAGCCCCGGCTTGTACGCGCCGAACGTCACCGTCGCGTCCGCGCGGACGGCGGCCCCGGCCACCTCCCCGGTGTCCGCGTTCACCCCGCTCGGCAGGTCCACCGCCAGGACGGTACGGGCGCGTGCCGCCTCGGCCAGCTCCGCCGCCTCGGGCCGCAGCCCGCCCGTGCCGCCGATGCCCACGATGCCGTCCACGACGAGGTCGGCGCGGCCGATGTCGGCCCGCGCATCGGCCGACACCCGGCCGCCCGCGGCACGGAGGGCCGCCAGACCGCCCTGGTGCGCCCGCTCCGGGGCCAGCAGCACCGCGCGCACCCCGGCGCCCCGGCGGGCCAGCCGGGCGCCCGCGTACAGGGCGTCGCCGCCGTTGTCGCCGCTGCCCACCAGCAGCACCACCCGGGACCCGTACACCCGCCCCAGGAGGTCCGCGCAGGCCACCGCGAGGCCCGCCGCTGCCCGCTGCATCAGGGCGCCGTCCGGCAGCCGCGCCATCAGGTCCCGCTCCGCCGCCCGCACCTTCTCCACGCTGTAAGCAGTCCTCATGCCCCCCAGTCTCACCCTGTGGGCGCGGCGCCGCCGCATCCGGTTGTGCCGTGCCCCGCCTCGCCCGGTTGTGCGGCGGTGCCGCGCGCCAGGGGCACCGTCCGCCCGGCCGAAGAATCCGACCCACCAGGGCGAACCTGGCCGCGCCCGGGTGGCAGGGCGCCGCCCGCGCGGGACAGATGAACGTATGAACCGCTATCTCGCGGGCCTGCTGGCCGCGGCCACCGGCACCGCCACGCTGCTGACGCTCGCCGCCGCTCCCGGGACCGCCGTCGACGGCCCGGCGCCTCCGGGCCCGCAACGCCCCGCGCCGGTCGCCGAGACCGACCTCGTACCGGGCGTCCCCGACACGCCCGGGGGCGGGCCGCCGCAGGACACGCCCGACCAGGCGCAGCCGCCGGACATGACGGCGCGCGCCGAGGAGGACCCGCCCCCCGGCCGCGCGCCGGACGCCGGGGGCGACGCCCTGGTGGAGTACGTACCGCCCGCCGAGGTGATCCAGCGCGCCCCGGGCGGCGCGGTGGCGCCCGCCGCGGCCCCCGCGGCACCGCAGGCGTGCTCGACCTCCACCGGCCCGTACCAGCGCCAGGTGGAGCGCTACCTGAAGCTCAAGGTGGACGGCAAGCAGTCACCGGCGGACTGCAAGGTCATCCGCGCCTTCCAGGAGAAGAACAACATCACCCCGGCCAACGGCTTCACCGGCCCGGTGACCGGGGGCGTCGTCCGGCTCGCCGAGGCGAAGGCCGACCCGAACGCCGACAAGCGCTGCCCCGTGCCGCGGATGCGCAAGAAGGGCGAGCACTGGGCGCCGCGCGTGGCCTGCGTCGACCTGACCCGCCAGCTCATGTGGGTACAGAACCACGACAAGGTCATCTTCGGCCCGGCGCCCGTCCGCACCGGCCGCAAGGGCTACCCGACCCGCACCGGCACGCACCACGTCTACTGGAAGCACCGCGACCACTTCTCCACGATCTACCACTCGCCCATGCCGTTCAGTCAGTTCTTCGACGGCGGTCAGGCATTCCACGGCATCACGGCCAACATCTACAGCCCGCCCGGCTCGTACGGCTGCGTGAACCTGCGGCAGCGGCACGCGGAGAAGCTGTGGAACACGCTCAGGAAGGACGACAGCGTCTTCGTATGGGGCAAGAAACCGGGCACATGACGCCCCCAAGAGGCGGTCGACAGCTGCTCCGGGGCGGGGCCTGAGACACTGAAGGCGATGACTGAGAGAGCAACGCGCGCCCGGGCCGCCATCGACCTCACCGCCCTGAGGTCGAATGTGCGTGCCCTCAAGGCGCGTGCTTCAGGTGCGCAGCTGATGGCCGTGGTGAAGTCCGACGGCTACGGCCACGGCGCGCTGCAGTGCGCCGCGGCGGCCCGCGAGGCCGGCGCCGAATGGCTGGGCACCGCGCTCCCCGAGGAGGCGTTCCAGCTGCGCGAGGCGGGCGACACCGGCCGCCTCATGGCGTGGCTGTGGACGCCGGGCGGCCCGTGGCGGAAGGCCGTCATGCTGGACATCGACGTGTCCGTGAGCGGCATGTGGGCGCTGCACGAGGTCTCCCATGCCGCGCACGCCACCGGCCGTACCGCCCGGGTCCAGCTCAAGATCGACACGGGTCTGGGGCGCAACGGCTGCCAGCCGGCCGAATGGGCCGAGCTCACCGCGGCCGCCCGCGAGGCCGAGCGGGACGGCCTGATCAAGGTCACCGGCGTCTGGTCGCACTTCGCGTGCGCCGACGAGCCCGGCCACCCCTCGATCGCCGCCCAGCTCGCCGTCTTCCGCGACGCGCTCGCGACGGCGGCGGCGGCCGGCCTTTCGCCCGAGGTCCGGCACATCTGCAACACCCCGGGCCTGCTCACGCTCCCCGACGCGCACTTCGACCTGGTACGCGCCGGCATCGGCATCTACGGCATCTCGCCGAGCCCCGAGGTCGGCACGCCGGCGGACTTCGGGCTGCGGCCGGTCATGACGCTCTCCGCCTCGCTGGCGTCGGTCAAGCACGTGCCGGGCGGCCACGGCGTCTCGTACGGCCACCACTACACGACGCCCGGCGACACCACCCTCGCGCTGGTCCCGCTGGGCTACGCCGACGGCGTCCCGCGGCACGCCTCCGGCGTCGGCCCGGTGCTGGTCGCCGGGAAGTGGCGGACGATCGCAGGCCGGGTCGCGATGGACCAGTTCGTGGTCGACCTGGGCGGGGAATCAGCCACGGTGGGGGACGAGGCGGTGCTCTTCGGGCCGGGCGACCGGGGCGAGCCGACGGCCGAGGACTGGGCGCAGGCCACGGGAACCATCGCGTACGAGATCGTCACGCGCATCGGAAGCCGGGTGCCACGCGTCTATGTCTCCGGGCACGGAAATGTCCCTGAGCACGACAGAACGGGGGACGGGACATGAGTGAGGGCACACCGGGCGTACCGGACGTGGCCGGGACCGCGGCGGTGGCCGCGGAGACCGACTACGGCGGCGACACCTGCCGCGGCATCAACAGCAAGCTGATCCGCTTCCTGCGCAACCACC
>NZ_JBEPFC010000023.1:0-72015 GCF_040301705.1 Streptomyces sp. NPDC000151
GACTCGGCCACCGGTCCGCTGTGCGAGACCAGCACGATGCCGACCAGTGCGTCAGCGCCGCCGCCGGCCGCCGCGCTCACGCCGTCACCTCCGCGAGCGCCGCGAACAACAACGCGGCGGACGTCGCCCCCGGGTCCTGGTGGCCGATGCTGCGCTCGCCCAGGTAGCTGGCCCGGCCCTTGCGTGCCTGCAGCGGCGTGGTGTCCACCGCGCCCTTCTCGGCGGCCTCCGCGGCGGCCGCGAACGACGTGCCCAGCGCCTCGACCGCCGGGTACAACGCGTCCAGCATCGTCTTGTCGCCCACCGCAGAGCCGCCCAGCTGGGCCACCGCGTCGATCCCGCCGCGCAGCGCCGCCCGCAGCTCCTCGGCGGTCACGCCGGGCGCGTCGCCCAGCGTCTTGCCCGTACGGCGCAGCAGCGTCCCGTACAGCGGCCCCGAGGCGCCGCCCACGGTCGAGATCAACTGCCGCCCCGCCGTGGTCAGTACGGCGCCGGGCGTCACCGGCGGTTCCGCTTCCAACGCCTTGGCGACGGCGGTGAAGCCGCGCTGCAGATTGCTGCCGTGGTCGGCGTCGCCGATGGGGGAGTCCAGCTCGGTGAGGCGCTCGGCCTCCCGGTCCACCAGGGCGGCGGTAGCCTGCATCCAGCGGACGAAGAACGCGGCGTCAAGGGCCGTTTCGGTCACGTGCTGCTCCTGAGATCGCGATACGAGTACGGGTGTGGGTACGAGCACGGGTGTGGGTACGAGTACGAGTGCGGGGGGAGTACGGGGACAGGTACGGGTACGGGGACGGGTACGAAGTACGGGAAGTCGTCGGTCGTCCGAGCGTCATCGATACGGGCAGGTCGGCGCCCCCACCGTAGCCCGGGCGTCTGCACCGGCGCGTCCCACAGGCGCAGCACCTCCTCGTCCGCCTGACACAGCGTCACCGAGGCGCCCGCCATGTCCAGCGACGTGACGTAGTTGCCGACGAGCGTACGGGCCACCGGCACGCCGCGCTCGCCGAGCACCCGGTGCACCTCCGCGTTGAACCCGTACAGCTCCAGCAGCGGCGTCGCGCCCATCCCGTTGACCAGCGCCAGCACCGGTCCGGCCGGCCGCCAGTCGTCCAGGATCGCGCCCACCGCCGCGTCGGCGATCTCCCCCGAGGTCATCATCGGCCGCCGCTCCCGCCCCGGCTCGCCGTGGATCCCGATCCCCAACTCCAGCTCGCCCGCGGGCAGATCGAACGTCGGGCTGCCCTTCGACGGCGTCGTACAGGCGCTCAACGCGACCCCGAAACTCCGCGAGGTCTCCACCACCTGACGGGCGATCGCCTCGACCCGCTCCAGCGGCTGCCCCTCCTCGGCCGCCGCACCGGCCACCTTCTCCACGAACAGCGTCGCCCCCGTCCCGCGCCGCCCCGCCGTGAACGTCGAGTCCGTCACCGCCACGTCGTCGTTGACCAGCACGCTGGCGACCTGCACGCCCTCGTCCTCCGCCAGCTCCGCCGCCATCTGGAAATTGAGCACATCACCGGTGTAGTTCTTCACGATGAACAGCACGCCCCGGCCGCTGTCCACGGCCGCCGCGGCCCGCACCATCTGATCCGGTACGGGCGAGGTGAACACCTCACCCGGACACGCCGCATCCAGCATCCCGGGCCCGACGAACCCCCCGTGCAGCGGCTCGTGCCCGCTCCCGCCGCCGGACACCAGCGCGACCTTCCCCGCCACCGGCGCGTCCCGCCGCACGACCACCCGCCCCTCGACATCCACCACCAGCTCCGGATGCGCCGCCCCCATCCCCCGCAAAGCGTCCGCAACCACACTCTCCGGCACATTCATCAACATCTTCACGGGTACCTCCTGGTGAGACTGACAACCTGGCCTCTGGGCAGTGTTTCCGCAGGTCGCGGTAGGTATGCCCAGCTCTCGATCTTGGCGGTCCATGTCGCTCCGAAGCGGCTCCCGGCGGGTCTGACGCTGACTCGTCGCTGACTTCCCTGACGCCTCGACAGCGGCAATCGAGACCCTGCTTCACCTCCTCCTGGAACCGTCCAGCCTCAGTATCGGGCCCAAGGCGGCCGAGGTCACGGATCACGCAGGAGGGTGGCTTCCATGGTGCGGCCGCCGCGGTAAGGCCGGCGTTTTGGCACTGTCGTGCGGGGTGGAGGACCTCTGCATGCAGACGCCGCATGCGACAGGGGTCATGTCCAAGGCAGCACAGCCCTCTGTGACCCCGCGTCCATCCAGGCCTTGCGGATGCGTGGAGGGGCTGCCTCGACCCCCGTCAGGCGCTGGCCGGTCGCGGTGTCACTGACACCGGCGGCGGTGACCAGGCGCGGGCACGGTCATGTGGCATGGGTCGACGGTCAGGGCCTGGCGGGGTGGTGCGTCGAGGCGGGGGAGTCGCGGTGCCCATGTGGTGATGTGCAGTGGGTGGCGGGCGATCCGGCCGGTGAGCCGAGAAGTGAAGTGCAGTAGTCGACCGTCGCGTTGACCGAAAGCTGGTCCGAGGGCGGGTAGCGTCGGCAGGCGGGGGCCGCGAGGCCCGAAGCGCAGGCCGGCGATGGGGCCGTCGTCGTCGGAGACCAGGAGTGAGTGCCGGCTCCACGCGAAGTGCGCCAATTCCTTTGACACGCCCCAGATCTGTCGCCCACCGGACAGGGAGGCGGGAGTGTCGACCCAGATGTGATGGGTGAACAGCCCCGCCCTGACACCGGAGCGGGCTGGACTGGCGAGGGCGAATTCGTCGTAGCGAAGGGTGCCATGACGGTAGCGAATCAGCAGCATCACCAGCCGCTGTGGGCTGCCGAGAGGGCGTAGGGCGGGCGGCAGGGGAAGGGGGCGGCACGTCGTGAGTAAGGCTGCCCACAGGGTGCCGGTCGACCGCCACGGCGGGGGCGGGAAGGGTGTGTCCACAGCGGTCATGCGCGTTTCTTCGCGGGCGAGTGGTCGCCGGGGTGGTGAGCGTAGTCGCGTCTGCTGGGGCCGGAGGCGGCAGCGAAGCGGCGGAAGAGTCCGGGGGCCAGGGCGTAGAGCCGGTACAGGAGCGGTAGGTAGGGGGGAATGTCGACAGCTGGGCGATGGTGCTCGATGGCGCGGAGGACGGCCTGGGCCACCTGTTCGGGCCGGGTGGCGGGAAGCCAGTCCGTGGCGCGCGGCATCCGGCTGGAGGGCACATGGCGGCGGAAGAAGTCTGTACCGGCCACGGCTCCCGGGCGTACCAGGGTTACGTGGACGGGGGAGTCGGCGCGGTGGAGTTCGGCGCGAAGGATGTCGGTGTAGGCGGCGATGGCGGCCTTGGAGGCGGCATACGCGGCTGAGGGGCCCGGCACGAGGAGCGTGCCGGCCGCGGAGCCCATGTTGATGATGTGACCGCTGCCCCCGGCCTGCATCAGCGGCAGGACGGTACGGATGGCGTGCGCGGTGGCGTGGATGCCGACATACAGAGTTCGTTCGGTATCCGTGGCCGACATCTCCGTCACGTCGGTCCAGCGGACGAACGCGGCGTTGTTGACCAGTACATCGACCCGTCCGGCAGCGGTGTACGTGTCCGTGATCCAGCGTTCCAAAGAGTGCCGTTCGGCGACATCGAGCTGATGAAAGACGCAAGCGTCCTTCGGTGCCTGCGCCGCCGCAGTGCGCAGGTTCTTGAGGGAGCTGTCGCAGATATGGACCAAAGCGCCCGCGTTGGCGAGCGCCTTGCTGATCTCCCAGCCGATCCCGCCGGCCCCACCGGTCACCAGGCAGACCCGACCTCGTACGTCCTTCGTGGTCCCCGTTCGCATCAAGTACCTCCCAATCCACGTGCTGCGTTGTGGGTTGCTCCGCTCGGTAGGCAGCGCGTCCGGAAGCCGGGTTGCTCCAAGCAGCGAGGGCTTGGCTGCTGTCAGAGGTGGTTCCACCACCAGGAGATGCTGGGGTAGGGCAGCGGACTGCTGTCGGTGGTGGAGGGGGCCGAGGGCCAGGGAAATTCCTCCGGTGAGATGCTGAGCCGGTAGCGCGGGGTTTCCATGGCCCATTCGAGGTGTCCGCGTGTGACCCGGGCGATCTGATCGAGCACGCCGCTCAGAGCCGGGCCGGCCGTCTGCTTCAGCCTCTCGTGCAGACGAAGAAACAGAAGCAGGGTGCGGTCCCGGATGGTGACGGCCTCGGCAACCGCTTCCTCCAGCGAGACCCCACGGTTGTCCCGAATCACCGTGACCAGGTTGACCTTGCCGGGCTCGTCGAGCTCCTTGCGGTAGGAGTACAGATCATTGTCCAAGATCACGCTCGTGGCGGCGGAGTCCAGCGCGGCCTGGACGGCAGGAGCACAGAACTCATCGTCCGGCACGACCTCCTGTCGGCCGATCTCCATCATCACCCAGATGTGGCGGACGGCCCCGTCCTCCATGCGCATCGCCAGGTACTGGTCCTCGCTCGGCGGGGTCTCGCATTGCCCGGAGGCCAGCATGCGCAGCGCGCCGAGGTAGTAGTGGCGCAGCTCGTGCACGAGCCGGTTGTAGTGGGTGGGATGGCAACGGGCCCGCAGCTGCTCGGCGAGGCCGCACGCCGCGTCGATGAACACCTCCTCATCCCCGGCCAGTTCACGGTTCGGGAGCCGGTAGCCGGGGGCGGTGAAGGCTCGAAGGTACCGGCCCGCCACCTCGGCGGCCCGTCCCGCATCCGGCTGGGCCTCGAGGACATCATCACTCGTCAGGATCCACACCCCGAAGCACGCGATGATGCGGAAGAGTTCCTCATCCTCGGCGCCATTGAGGCAGAAGCCCGCCGAGCGGTGCCCTCGAAGTTCCAGCGCCCGGTTACGCAAGTGGGGCCGTCGGCCCAGCTCGGTGGAGTCCAGCCACTCCAGCACATGCTGCTCGGCGCGGTCCGTGAAGGAACTGACCGCTTTCGGCAGCGGACAGTAGAGGGGTGGCAGGGCGAAGTCGTTCACGGTCTGCGGCATGGGCGCCTCCTTGAAGCAGGCTGCGGGCTGGAGATGGTCAAGAGCCGGGGCCTGGGCGGCATTTGGCTTTCCGGTGCCTCTTTCGCTCGTGCGCAGAACCACCTCCGTCGACAGCGGGCAGCGGGCAGCGGGCAGCGGTCAGGGCAACCAACGTGACAGCCCACAGAACCCGAACGGAACGGACCGCCGGCATTCTGCTCCCGCCCCGCAGCGCCCACACGTCCGGCTTGTCAAACCCACACGAACCAGTGGATCGGTGGCACTTGGGCCGCAACCGCGCGCACAATGCGGGACGGCGTGCGCAGGCGAACACGGCGGTACGGGCGCACTCAGGTTCTCCTGGGCAGTCTCATTTCCGACGCCCCGCCAAGCAGGCTCAGCAGTGCGCGTGGGAAAAGTGCGCGCGGACGCCGCGAACCCCGGATGAATATGTGGAAAGCGTGTTGGGGGCTGCGCCAGTATCTGCCAAGCGTCGAGCCTCTGGCGGTGAGGCGGAGATCGTGCGCCGCGGAGCGGGCGACACCTCGTGCTTCGCGTAGCGACTCCACACCGTTCGTGACGTTGCGCTGTTGATCCACTACGGTGGGTGCCTGTACGTGGAAGTGACCGTTACGCATCCGGCCTTCCCGCCGTCCGGCGGAGGGCCGAGGGGAGACACCAATGCAGACTCGTACCGCTGTCATCGCGATGGCTCTCACGGCGGCCGGCGTTCTCGGAGCCGGCGGTTCCGCCTTCGCCACCGGCCCCGCGAGCGCCCCTCCGACCTTCCAGCAGATCGACACGGACGGGAGCGGCACCGTCAGCGAGCCGGAACTGCTCGTGGCGGGGAAGCGGGAGGGGGTCTCCGAGTCCAACATCCGCAAGGCCTTCAGTCAGGTGGACCGCAACTCGGACGGTCAGATCTCCAAGGAAGAGTTCGTCCAGGGGTCCCGGAAGCAGTAGCAGTCGGAAGGGTTGGCGGTCCTCGTGAGCGGCCGCGGATGTCGCGAGCGCCCCACGGCGAGGCGCCGCAAAGCGTGGGCGTCGGGCCGTCCCCGGCGTCGCTGATTGATTCATCAGCTTGTACGACTCGGACGCGATGAACAGCAGCACGGACACCCCGGACTGCGACGAGTTCACCTTCAACGCGTCGTACAACAGCGGCGGGATGCCAAGGACCGGAGTGGGACTGTTGGGAGACCGTCGAGCACCTCAGCGACGACCTGTTCACCTACGCCACCCAACTCGCGCCCGGGGTACCGCCGTTGTGGGATTGGGTTCCGTTCCTGTGCGAAAGTCGACGGCCCGGTGGCCCAGTGGGTGGCCCGGTGAACACCGTGCACGCGGACCGAGCGACAGGGCCCGCCGGGCTGTTGCAGGTGCTCGCCACGGGGCGCGCCGACCTGCCTGGGCGCCCTCGTCTCGCCACATGGCGTTGGGACGGGACGCCCCAGTCGTAGGGCTGTAAGGCGGGGTGTTCCGACACCCGACCGGGCCGAGGGGCAGGCCGCTGGCGCTGACCAGCACGCAAGCCACAAGCCATAGGCCGTAGTTATGGCCTCATAGGGACGGAGAGCCTACCGAACCGGGAAACACGGGGCCACGGTGGAATTATGACGACAGGGAGCAGTGCAAACAGCGCAGCACGTGGGATCGTCAAACCGACCTCGGCCGAGGACATGGAGGACACCGGTACCGGTCTTGACTTCGGCACCAGGGCGGACCGCATGCCGGGCCACCTCACTCCGAACGACCGCTTCTTCGTCCGCAGTCACGCCCCCACTCCTCGGATCGACGCCGCTGAGTGGTCGCTTCGGATCGAGGGCGACGCTGTACGGTCGCCCGTCACTTACACCTACGACGACCTGTGGCGCGCGTTTCCACTGGTCTCCCTCACCCGCACGATCGAGTGTGCGGGCAACCGCCGGGTGCTGTTCGGTCGGCAGTACGGTCAGCACATCCCCGGCACGCCGTGGGGTCGCGGCGCCGTCAGCACGGCCGAGTGGACCGGCGTGCGACTGCGCGACCTGCTCGAACCGGCGGGCCTCAGCCCGGACGCACACGACGTCATGCCCGAAGCGCTGGACGAGGCCCGCGCCCATCGGCCGATGCCCCTGGCCAAGGCGATGGCCGACGACACCCTGCTCGCCCTCGCCATGAACGGTGAGACGCTGCCGCCCGATCACGGTTACCCGGCCCGGGTCGTGGTGTCCGGCTGGCTCGGTGCGGCCAGCATCAAGTGGGTCGGCAGGATCGAGGTGTCGCGACAGCCACTCCAGGTGCCCTGGGACACGGAGGACTACGTGCTCATTGGCCCCGAACACCCGGGGAACGGCGCCGCGTTGGGCACGCCGATCAACGAACTGCCGGTGACCAGCCTGGTGGAACTGGACTGGCCCGCCCGCCTGAAGCCGCGGCCGCAGATCATCCGAGGGCGAGCGTTCGCCGGAGAACACCGGATCGCGACAGTCGAGTACCGCATCGACCGAGGCCCTTGGCGCGCGGCCCAGCTCACCGGCCCCCAGGAGGCAGGCGCCTGGACACGCTGGCAGTTCGCCTGGAACCCCGATCCCGGCAACCACACCCTCGCCGTACGCGCCACCGACGACCGGGGCCGCACTCAGCCGGACCTTGTCCCGTGGAACCAGTTGGGATATCTGTACAACCAGGTCCTCGACCATCCCGTACACGTGGCGGCCGGCGCTGGCTGTTGAGCAGCGCTGACGACACTCCGGGAATGGCCCCCTACCGGGATACGTGTCACCGCTCGGCGCGTGCGCCCGTTCGTGGCCACCGAGGCCGGTAGGCCGTGGCCAGTACGGAGACGGTGACCCGGTCGGGCAGGAGGTTGTCATCGTGCAGGTCCGTACGGTTGAGGTGGCGTGCGCTTGGCGTCATGCCCACCAAGTCGATGGCCTGACACCTGGTCAGGGACGTGGCGTACTCGATCTGCTCGGTGCCGGTGGCCGCGAAGAAGGGGGTCAGGGCCTGGTGCAGGCGCTGTTCCTTGGCCGGGTCGATCGTGATCACGGCGGGCAGTTGGTCACGCAGCTCGGCCAGGTGCCGCCCGGTAGGACGCACCACGACCAACCGTCCGGTCGGACGCAACACCCGGTGAAACTCAGCTGGGTTGCGCGGGGCGAACACGTCCAGCACGACGTCGGCCGCTCCGTCGGCCAGTGGGAAGGGACGAAAGACGTCCCAGGTCGCCGCGGCGGCCCGGGCATGGGCCCGGGCCGCCGAGCGCAGTGCGTGCACCGAGGTGTCCAGGCCCAGGCCGCGGGTGCCGGGTAGTTGGTCGAGTATGTCGGCCAGGTAGTAGCCCGTGCCGCATCCGACGTCCATGACCCTGCCCTGCTCGGGCACGGCGTCGGCCGCCAGACGGGCCACGGCCCGGCAGATGGGCCCGTACTTGCCCGTGGCGAGGAACCGGTCCCGGGCCCGGGTCATGGCCGCGTTGTCGCTGCTGGTGGCGCGGGTGCCCGTCAGGAGGCTGACGTAGCCCTGGCGGGCGATGTTGAAGGTGTGACCCGCCGGGCAGCGCAGTGCGCCGGGGCCGGGGTGGAGACGGGCGCGGCATGTCGGGCAGCGGAGCAGGTCGAGGAGCGGTTCGAGGGCGGGGGGAAGCGACACGGGCACAAGGCACTCCTGGCAACGGTGAAGGGGAGGGACCGTGCCTGCTTGTGCGCTCGGGAAGTCGCCGACCCGGGAAGGGGCGGGGCCGACGTCCGGCCGCATCGGTACGGGCAGCGCCGGAAAGGTGGTTCACGCAGCAGGCACACCAAGGAGGGCGACGCCGGCCGGCATCGCCCTCAACGCCTCCGGATCACAGGAAGCAGCAGTGCGGGGTGCTCATGAATGCCATGCCACGATTGTACGAGCGATCAGCTCGCCGTGTCGGTGAGCATGCCGCGGTAGGCGCGCACCACGTCGGCATAGGCCGTCGCGCTCGGCTTCGGGCGGCGGTGGAAGGTCTCGCGGTCGACCTCGTGGAGGCCGAGCTGAGCACCGTAACCGAAGATCCACTCAAAGTTGTCCATGAGGGTCCAGTGGCAGTAGCCGAGGACGGGCGTGCCCGCGCTGATCTCGGCCGCGAGCCCGTCGATGGCCGCGGGGATGAAAGCGGCGCGTTGGGTGTCGTCCGAGGTCTGGATGCCGTGCTCGGTCACGAGTACCGGCACCCCCGACACCTCATGGGCGTAGCGTGCCGCGCCGGCGAGGGAGCCGGGCGCGATGGCGGTCCCCATGCCGTTGAGTTCGCCGTCGACGGCCACTTCGCCGTCGGGCCCGTGCACGATGCGCTCGTAGTTCTGTACGCCGATGAAGTCGTCGTCGCGCGCCTCGCGCAGCCAGTGGTCGTACACGGCGGCACGCTTCGCGTCGCGGCGTTCTTCGCCGCCGGGAACGGCGACCTCGTCGGCGATCGCGAGGGACACTCCGACGGGCAGGTCGCCGCGGCGGGCCTTGATCGCTTCGCGGGCGGCCCGGTGGGCGTGGGTGAGCGCCTCCTGGAACTCCTCCTGCCGTGCGGCCGGGATGACGTTCGAGGCGGCGTAGTCGGCGCTGCCCGCGGCGCGTGCCGCCGCCGCGAGCATCTGTGTCTTGAGGAGCTCCGCCTCGGCCGGCAGTTTGCCGCCGGTCTGCAACAACTGCTCGAGGTTGGGTTCGTTGAGGGTGACGGCGTAGGCGATCCGGTCGCCGAAGCGTGCCATCACGCGGTCGCACTGTTCGGCGAACCGTGACGGTGCGTCAGGAGACGTCCAGGAACCGACTGTTGCGAACCAGTGCGGGGCGGTGAAGTGGTTGAACGTCACGAGGGGGGCGAGGCCGCGCGCGAGGCAGCCGTCGACCATGTGCTCGTAGTGGTCGAGGGCTTCGGTGGAGACGACGCCGGGCTCGGGCTCGATGCGTGCCCATTCGACGGAGAACCGGAAGGCGTTGAGCCCGAGTCCCGCGACGAGATCGAGGTCCGTCTCCCACCGCTCGTAGCCCCGGCACGCCGGTCCGCTCGGCTCGCGGAAGAGCGAGGGGGTCGTGTGCTCCAGGAACCAGGTATCACTGGCGACGTTGTCGCCCTCGTTCTGGTGCCCTGCGGTGGCAACGCCCCACAGAAAGCCGTCGGGCAGGCTGATGCGGTGTGTCATGTGTGCTCCTACGGAGTGTGGAAGGAGTGCCGGCCGGGGCCGACCTCGACGGGCTCCCGGCCCGGCAGGTCGACCAGCGCGGTGACGTGCGGCGGTACGAGCAGGTCGACGCGCAGCGTGTCTTCCGCGATACGCCAGCCGATCTCGGCACGTCCGTACGGGGTCTCGTGCGCGGCGTTCGCCCAGGTGAGACCGCCGCCCGGACGGGGGCGCACCAGCAGGCGGCGGTAGCCCGGCTCGGCGGGGGCGAGCCCTGCCACGGTGCGGTGGATCCAGTCCGCGACGGCGCCGAGCGCGTAGTGGTTGAACGAGGTCATCTCGCCGGGGTTGACACTGCCGTCGGGCAGCAGGCTGTCCCAGCGCTCCCAGACGGTGGTGGCGCCCATGTCGACCTGGTACAGCCAGGACGGGTAGGACCGCTGCGTCAGCAGCCGGTACGCGGTGTCGACGTGGCCGGTGTCGGTCAGCGCGTCGCACACCAGAGGCGTGCCGAGGAATCCGGTACCGATGCGGTGGCCCCGGTCGGCCACCAGGGCGGCCAGCCGGCGCCCGGCCGCAGCGCGCTCGGCGCCGTCCTCCAGGAGCCGGAAGCACAGGGCGAGGGCGTAGGCGGTCTGGGTCTCCTCCGTCAGCCGTCCGCCGCCGGTGTGGAAGCGGTGCCGGAAGGCGTCCCGTACGGAATCGGCCAGGGCGTGATACCGCCCGGCGTCGTCCTTCTCGCCGAGGACCTCGGCGGTGCGGGCGAGCAGCCGTGCTGAGTGCGCGAAGTACGCGGTGGCGACCAGGGAGGGCGAGGTCATGGCGCGTCCGGGATCGTCCGCCGGCGCGGTCGGATCCAGCCAGTCGCCGAACTGGAAGCCCTCGTCCCGGATGCGGTCGGGGCCGGTGAGGCCGTCGAGGGCGTCGACCCAGGCACGCATGGAGGGGTACTGGGCGCGCAGCACATCAGCGTCGCCGTAGCGTTCGTACAGCACCCAGGGGACGATCACGGCCGCGTCGCACCAGCCGGCCATGGGCGGGTTGCCCGGGGGTGTCGGTACGGGGATGTGCACGGGGATGTCGGGGCTGAACACCGGCGGGATCCGCCGTTCGTCGTCGCCCTGGTCGGCGGCCAGGTCCCGGAGCCACGAGCGCAGGAAGGCGCGCACGTCGTACAGGAAGGCCGCGGTGGGGGCGAAGACCTGGACGTCGCCGGTCCAGCCGAGGCGCTCGTCGCGCTGCGGACAGTCCGTGGGCACGTCGAGGAAGTTGCCGCGCATGCCCCACACGATGTTCTCGTGCAGCCGCTCCAGGGCCGGGTCCGAGCAGGAGAACCATCCGGTGCGGCGCAGGTCGCTGTGGAGGACCACGGCGGTGACGTCGGCCGGGTCCAGAGCGCCCGGCCAGCCCTCGATCTCCGCGTAGCGGAAGCCGTGGAAAGTGAAGCGGGGCTCCCACTCCTCGCCCCCGTCGGCGCCGCGCAGCGTGTAACGGTCGGTGGCGGTGGCGTGCCGCAACGGCCGGGTGCACAACTCGCCGTTCTCCAGGACCTCCGCGTGGCGCAGCGTGACGGTACGGCCCGCCTCGCCCCGGACGCGCAGCCGCAGGCGGCCGACCAGGTTCTGGCCGAAGTCGACGATCGTACGGCCGGCCGGCGAGGTGGTGACGGCGACCGGACGCAGGAACTCGGTGCGGCGCACCGGCGGACTGTCGGCCGGGAAGAGCACGGAGGTGTCGAAGCCGTCGGAGTTGTCGACGCTGCCGGAGTCCAGGACACGCACCGGACGCCAGGCCGAGTCGTCGAAGGCGGGCTCGCTCCAGCCGTCCTGCGCGAGGCGGGCGTCGTACTCCTCGCCCTCGTACAGGCCGGCCGCGACGACGGGTCCCGGGCTCCAGCGCCAGTCGCTGCCGGTGGCGACGGTGTCGATGGTGCCGTCGGCGTACTCGACGCGCAGTTCGGCGAAGAGTGCGGTGTGCCTGCCGTAGATGTCGCGGGTGCCGCCGTTGAAGCCGAGCAGGCCTCGGTACCAGCCGTCGGCCAGGTGTGCTCCCCAGGCGTTGGCGCCCTCGCGGACCAGCCCTGTGACGTCGAAGACCTGATAGCGGTGGCGATGGCGGTAGCTCGTCCAGCCGGGCGCGAGGACGTGATCGCCCACGACGGTCCCGTTCAGCTCCAGCTCGTACACGCCCAGCGCGGTGACGCAGAGCTCGGCCGTCGCGACCGCTCCCCGCGCGGTGAACGTGCCGCGCAGCAGCGCGCCCGGCCGGGGCGCCGCGGTGGACGGCCGCCCGTCCGGGGAGGGGGCGATGGCACGGGCAGTCCAGTGGCGGGGCATGTGGATCTCCTTGGAGCGGGACGGGCAGGCCCGATCATGCAGCCAACACCTAGTGAATACTAGGTGTTGAGTTGTGTGACGCGCACCACGACCCCGTGGGGTGACGAGTACATGACAACACCACATCGGCGCCGTGCGCCTGCCGTGCAGGTGGTCGACCCGCTACAACCCCTGCCCGTCGGCCGAAACGGACCGCATCAAGCGGTCGAGGTGGGCGCGCATCACGGCGATGAGATCGAAGGAGCGGCCGCCGGCCAGCCACTGCTGACGCAGCCCGGCGTCCAGGGCCGCGCACTCGCGGGCGATGCCCTGGTGGTCGATGCCGGGCTTGAGTTCGCCGCTGTTACTGCCGTCGCGCAGCCGGTCGGTGAGCTCGCGGACGCCCTTCTCCTGCCACTGGGCGAAGAAGTCGTGGGCCGGGTGGTCGGGCGCGGTCGCCTCGGCGGCGATCACGACGGCGAGTTCCACCATGCCCGGCATGGTGAGCGTCTCGGCGGTGTCCTCCAGGTGGCAGCGGAAGGCGTCCCGTACCGAGTCCGAGACGCGCTCCCACTGCTTGTCCATGCGCTCGTGCCAGTACTCGACCACGGCCAGCAGGAGTTGCTGCTTGTCGCGGAAGTGGTGGAGCAGCCCGGCGTCGGTGATCTCGGCGTCCCGGGCGATGCGGGCGAGCGAGGTCTTGCGGTAGCCGTCCTGCCCGAAGCGCACCAACGCCGCCTCGAGGATCTGGGTGCGCCGGGCGCGGCCTGTCGTGTAGCCGCCGCGCGGCCCCCTGGGTGTTGCCATGAGGGCACGTTACCGGGGCGGCGCCGCGAGCCGGTCGTGCGGCGAAGTGACGTGTGACGTGGGTCACGTAACGAACACCTAGCGGCCACTAAGTGTTCGGGTCATCATCGACCCCACGCCGCGATGGATTGCCGCGCTGTCACCCCCGCAGGGCTGTGCGACGGCGGACTGGTTCCTCCGCGCCTCCCGTTGCGCCTTCACCTTCCCGCACCTCCGTGAAAGGAGGGCTGGCATGACACTGACGTCGCCGAGCCCCTCACCCGACAGTGCGTCTCCGGCCGACGCGAGCGGACGATGGTCCTTCCGTCTCGTCCTGGTGCTGATCGCGCTCGCCTGGCCCACGCAGCTGCTGGCCGCCGGCGGAATCATCGGCGCCAACGCCACCTCGAGCGTGGCGCAGACCTTCCACACCACTCAGGTGGCGTGGTTCGGTCTGACGCTCACGCTGGTGTCCACGCTGCTCACGCCGTTCGTCATCAAGCTGGGCGACCTGTACGGCAAGAGGCGTGTCATGCTCGCCATGACCGCTCTGGGGGCGCTGGGCGAGGCCATCGCCGCCATGGCCGGCAGCTTCTGGCTCGTCCTCGCGGGCCGGGCGATCGCCGGTTTCTACGGGCCGTTCGGCGCGCTGTCGTTCGCCGCGGTGCGGGACATCTTCCCGCACCGGCTGGTGAAGTCGGCGAGCGCCGTCATGGGCAGCAGCGTCGGGCTCGTGGGTCTGGGCGCACCTTTCCTGGCGGGCTGGCTCATCGACGCCTGGGGCTTCCGCGGCGGGCTGTGGTTCCTCGCCGGCTCCACGGCCCTCGCGTTCGCGCTGGTCGCCTGGGTGATTCCGGAGACGCCGCGGCACGCCTTCGACTCCGGCTTCGACTGGCTCGGCGGCCTGTTCCTCGGTGGCGGGCTGACCGCCCTGGTCTACGGCGTCGGCCAGGGGCAGAGCTGGGGCTGGGCCGACGGCAGAACGCTCGGCTGGCTCGCCGCCGGTCTCGTGGCGCTGGCCGTCTTCCTCCGTGTCGAGCGGTCCAGTGCCCATCCCATCCTGGATCTGCGGGTGCTGCGCCGTCGCCCGGTGGCTGTGGCGCTCACCGCCGCGGGACTCGCCCAGACCGTCGCGTTCACGATGCCCGGTCTCGCCATCGTGCTGGCCCTGTACCCCCGTATTCCCGGTGTCTCGGCGGGTCTCGGCTGGACGGCACAGCACAACGCCGTGGTCAGTGTGAGCTGGAATCTGGTGATGCTCTGCACCGGCCTCCTCGCCGGCCGGTGCCTGCGCCGCCTGGACCCGCGCAGAGTGTGGAGCGCGGGGCTGGTGCTCATGGCGGTCGGCTACGCGCTCGTCGGTTTCTTCCACGGCGACGAGCTCGAACTCGCCCTGACGTCCTGCCTGGCCAACATCGGCTCCGGCGTGGTGATGGCGGTGGCACCGGTACTCGTCGTCGGCGTCGTCTCGCGCGAGGAGCAGGGGCTCGGCAGCGGCATGCTCAACATGCTGGTCAGCCTGTTCGGCGCCGTTCTCACCGCCGGCGCCTACGCCGTCCTGAACGCCCACAGCACCGTGGCGAAGGGCACCGCGCTCTACCAGGACGCCGGGTACACCGGGGTGTTCTGGCTCGGCGCCCTCGTCACTCTCGCGACGTTGGCGCTCTCCCTGTTCATCCCACGGCTGCGCGATCCCGTGGACGAGGACGCCGTACCCGCCTGAGCCGCGCGGGGCCGCGGCGCCATCTTTCTGCGCGGCGGCGCGGGGCCTCGATGCCGTAAGTCAGTGCCGTGGTGTTCCGGTCCGGCGGGCGGCTGTTCCGCGGAGATGGGCATTGATTACGGCTGCGAGGGTGGTGGGGTCGTCGAGCCAGGGGAAGTGGCCGCCCGACGGCTGGACGAAGGACGTGCCGTGGGCGAACACCGCCGCGAGTTGTTCGCCGGTGCGCGGGGTGGGGAAGGGATCCAGTTCGCCGGTGATCACCAGTACGGGGACGGAGAGCCGTCCCAGCGCCGTCCGTACGGCCGCGGCGTCGAAGTCGAATCCCGCGTAGAACCCCTCGGCGGCGGCGAGGCCGATCTGCTCCGGCTCGGCGGCGGCGTGGGAGCGTGCCCGGTCGTCCCAACGGCCGTAGTAGAAGGGGGCCGCCGGCACCCGGTACGGGAGGGTTTCCGCCATGGTGGCGGAGCCGACCCAGCGGTCGATCGCCGCACGGGCACGCGGGTACCACTCCTCGTGCCTACGCAGCAGCAGTGCCTGGTGGAAGTCCGCCACGTCGATGCCCACCAGCCGGCTGCTCGGCGCCACCAGGATCAGGTGCGAGAGGCGATCGGGGTGCCGCAGGGCGTACAGCATCGCGGTGTTGGCAGCCGAGGAGTGCGCGAGCAGCGCGGGGCGCTCGTGGCCGAGATGCTTCAGCAGGGCTTCGACGTCTTGGACCGCCGCGGCGGCGCGGTAGGTGGCAGCGTCATCGGGTGCCGCGGAGTCCCCGGTGCCGCGGTTGTCGAGGCGTACGACGGTCCGGCCCGGCAGGCAGTCGGTGAGGTCCGAGAGGTAGGCCGAAGCGCGTCCCGGGCCACCTGCCAGGCAGACGACCGGGGGGCCTTCCCCTGCGGAGTGGTAGGCGAGTTCGACGCCGTCGAAGGAGGGGAACGTGAACATGCGCGGGTGCTCCTTCCGGGGCGGCCGGGACCTCAGGGGCCCGGCCGCCGGGGGCCGGTGATCACGGACGGCCGGCCGCCGTGGCCGGTGCGGCCGGGTCCTCGGCCAGCCGTGTGAGGGCGTCGACATGGGCGGCCACCGCCTCGCGGACCTGCGCGGGCGACCAGAATCCCGGGTCGGCGGCCACATCGAGGACCAACAGGTCGTTGTCCGGTTCCTGGATGACCTCCACCCGCAGCGGGTGGCTCGACCGGTCCCGGATGTCGGCCTCACCGACCGTGATGCCGCCGAGTGCGGACAGCCGCGACCGCTCGTGGAACTGCACATAGTTGAACGAGACGTCGAAAGGCGCCCCGCCGGCCATCTCGTGCAGTTCGGCATAGGGGAACCGGCGGTGCGGCAGGAGCGCGCGCTCCTGGTCGAAGGTCTTGCGTGCCAGATCGGCCCAGCTTCCCCCGAGATCGATCCCCAGGGGCAGCAGGTTCAGGAAGAGCCCGATCAGCCGGTCTCCGTCGGGCGTCTCGGGGCGTCCGTTCATCACCACACCGGTCACCGGGACGGTCGTGTTCCGGAGCGCACCGAGGGCGGCGAGATGGGCAGCCAGTGCGAGATTCTTGAGCGGCAGTCGCGTCAGTTCCCGTGCGCTCACGAGCCCTTGGCCGACGGACGGCGGCAGTGTCTCGGTCAGTCTGATGCGCTCGGCGGAGCGCGGCGCCTCCTGCGGGCGGGCGTTCCTGGGCAGCGAACGGAGACGTTCGGCCCAGAAGGCGCGCGACACGGCGGAGTCGAGGGACGCCTGTTCCAGGCCGATGAAGGAGGCGTAGCCGGCGGCCGGCTCGGCGGCGACCATGGTGGTGCCCGTGTCGAGCAACTCCACGTAAGCGCTGAGGAGTTCGGCGGCGAAGACGGACTCGCTCCAGCCGTCCATGATCGCGTGATGGAAGCCGTACGTGATCTGGAAGGCGGTGTCGCCGAACGTGCTGACGCGGAGGCGGATCAGCGGCCCCTGCGCCAGGTCGAAGGGGCGCGCCGCGTCGGCGATGTCTTCCTCCGGCGCCTCGGGCCCCGCGCTCGCGGCATCCCGGCGCACGACCGTGAGCGGAATCGCCAGGTCCTGCTCGACCAGCTGGAGCGGGACGCTGAAATCACCGAGGGAGAAGCGCGTGCGGAGCACCGGATGCGCGGCCGAGACGAGGCCGAGAGCCCGGCGGAACAACCCCTCGTCGAAGGCTCCCTCGACCCGCCGGGAGATGACGTCGTGGTAGAGGGCGCCGTCCTCGTCGAGGACGCTCTCGAAGATCAGGCCGAGCTGCATGGTCGTGGCCGGGTAGGCCGCCTCCACGCCGTCGGGGAGCGCGGCCCGGTCCTCCTGGCTCAGCAGCGCGGGGACCGCCGCGGCGGGGGCGGCTTCCTCAAGGGGGGCCTCGGCGGCCTCCGGCTCGGCGTCCGGGCTGATGGCGCGGATGGTGGGGGTGCTGAACAGCGTGGTGAGCGAGATCTCGATGCCACGTTCCTCCGCGGCGCCGATGACCCGGATCGCGAGGATGGAGTCGCCGCCCAGCGCGAAGAAGTCCTCGTCGAGGCCCACTTCCGGCAGGTCGAGCACGGTGCGCCAGATCTCCGCCAGGGCCCGCTGCGCCTCGGACATCGCCGTCTCCGGCGCGGCTTCCGGGCGGCTCGCGGGCGGTGTGTCGCCGCGTACGTCCCGCAGCGCGGCCCGGTCCAGTTTGCCGCCGGGAGTCGTCGGGAGCGCGTCCGTGGTGCGGTAGGCGGACGGCACCATGTACGCCGGCAGCGCGGCCGCGGCCAGTTCGCGTACTTCGGCCAGCACCTCCGGGGCGTCCGCTCCGGGCACGGTGACCACGTGGGCCACGAGCTGCCGGGTGTCGCTCTCGGACGGGGTGGCGACGACTGCGGCCGCGTGCACCCCGGGGTGTCCCATGAGCACCGACTCCACCTCGCCGGGCTCCACCCGGTGGCCGCGGATCTTCACCTGCTCGTCGGCCCGCCCGATGAACTCGATCTCCCCGTCCGGGCGCAACAGGCCCAGGTCGCCGGTCGCGTACATGCGCGCACCGGGGACGGGGGAGTGGGGGTCGGGGACGAAGCGCCGTGCGGTGAGCCCGGGAAGGCCGTGGTAGCCGCGGGTCACACAGGCTCCACCGATGTGGATCTCCCCGATCTCGCCGACCCGCACCGGCCGCAGCCGGGAGTCCAGCAACCGGACCGTGGCGTTCTCGATCGGTCGGCCGATCGGGACCGACGCCGCGTCCTCGGCCACGTGGCTGATCTCGTACCGGCTGACCAGCGTCGTCGTCTCGGTGGGGCCGTAGACATTGGCGAATACGGCGCCTCGCCGGCCCGCGTCGGCCGCATAGGCGCGCGCGACGGGGACGGCCATGGCCTCACCGCCCACGATGAGCTGACGGACCGAGGCGAAGCTGCTGATACGGGTGCGCACCAGTTCGTGGAAGAGCGGCGGGGTGAGCAGCAGCGTGGTCACCTGCTGTTCGCGCAGCACCGCGGGCAGTTCTTCGATGGCCTGGTACGAGGGCGCCGCGATCACCAGCCGGGCCCCGGACAGCAGCGCTCCCCAGATCTCCCAGGCGGAGGCGTCGAAAGAGGTCGGTGCCAACTGGAGGAAGGTCTCCTCCGGGCCGAAGTGGACGTACTTCTGGTGCGTGACCAGCCCGGTCAGATTGCGGTGCGTCACGCCCACGCCCTTGGGCACCCCCGTCGAGCCCGAGGTGTAGATGAGGTACGCGAGGGAGTCGACGGGCACGTCGGGCAGCGGGAAGGTCCCGGTGTCGACGCCGCCGGTGGCCGTGTCCTCCTCGGGGCCCTCGATGCCGAGTACCGGGCGGCCGTACTCCGCTGCCTGCTCGGCGTGCTCGGGCGTCGTCAGGATCATTCGCGCGTCGGCGTCCTCGACGAGGTGCCGCAGCCGGTCGGCGGGGTACTCGGGCGAGAGCGGTACGTATGTTCCGCCGGCCTTGAGCACGGCCAGCGCGGCCACGACGAACGCGACGGAGCGGTGGGCGAGTACCCCGACCGGAGTCTCGATCTCCACGCCTGCCCGGCGCAGTCGGCGGGCCAGCGCGTCCGTCAGCTCCCGCAGTTCGCCGTAGCTGACGGTCCGCTCGCCGCTCGTCAGCGCGGTATGGCCGGGATCCTGCGCTGCCACCCGGTCGAAGCGGACGTGTATCGGCTCGGCCGTGTCGCCGTGGGGCTGGTTGTCGTGGGGCATGGCTTTTCCGTCCGTCGGGGCGTCAGGGGTGGAGGCGGACCGGGAGGCTGCTGAAGCCCCGGAGGAACGTCGAGTAGATGGGCAGGGCGGGCCCGGCCGCTTCGATGCTGCCGACGAGGTCGCGCAGCGCTGCGAGCAGGGCGGAGATCTCGATGCGTGCCAGGTGGGCGCCGATGCAGAAGTGCGGGCCGTAGGCGAAGGTGAGATGGCGGTTGGGGGTGCGTGCCAGGTCGAAGCGGAGGGGCCGGTCGAACTCGGCCTCGTCGAAGTTGGCCGACAGCGTCCACGCGACGACCGCGTCACCCTCCCGGATCTGCTCCCCGTGCAGGACCGTGTCCTGGGTGGCGGTACGTCCCACATGGATCGCCGGGGAGGTCCAGCGCAGGATCTCCTCGGTCGCGGACTCAAGGGAAACCGAGCCGTCCTTGAGGGCGCGCCACTGGTCCGGATGTTCCAGCAGCGCGCGCACCCCGCTGATCATGGCGAGGCGGGTCGTCTCGTCGCCGCCCAGGATCAGGCTGTAGCAGTTGAACACCACTTCGTCGTCGGTCAGCCGGCCGCCGTCGACGGTCCCGTTCGCCAGCAGGGTGATCAGGTCGTCCTGGGCGTCGGCGCGCCGGGCCCGCGCCAGCCGTGCGAAGTACAGCAGCAACTCGCCCTGGGACAGCCGGGTACCGGCATCCGCCTCCTGGGCCGAGTCCGAGCTGAGGGCCGAGCTGGTGTGCCGCAGGATGAACGCGCGATCGGCTTCCGGGACGCCCAGCAGGTCGCAGATCGCGGTGAGCGGGATGCGCGCCGCGACGTCCTGGGCGAAGTCGGACTCGCCCTTCTCCAGCGCGGCGGCGATCAGAGATCCGGTGGCCGCGAAGATCCGTTCCCGCAGGGAGGCCAGCGCGGCGGGCGTGAAGGCCTGCCACAGCAGCCGCCGCAGTCGGTTGTGCCGGTGCCCGTCGCTCACCGCCAGCATCCGGCCGCTGGCGGAGTCACCGCCGCCGAGCAGCGTGGACAACACGTTGCCGCCCGTGGAGACGAAGCGGTCCGCGTCGCGGCACACGGCCGTCATGTCGGCGTGGCGCGTGACCACCCAGAAGCCGGGCGCGCCGGCGGAGCGCGGCGGGTGCCAGACCACCGGCCGGCCGGCCCGCAGCTCCGCGAACAGGGGGCGGAGGTCCTGCTCGGCGTGGACGCGCGGATCGGTGAGGTCCACATTCAGCGACGGGGCCCCGGCGAGGGATGTCGGGTCGGTCATGGGAACGGGCTCCTGTCAGTGGGCGGCCAGCGCGGACGCCGGAACCGTCCGGGTCTCGCCTTCGAAGTCGAAGGTGAAGGACACCAGGTCCATGACGCGCGCCAGTTGCTGCCGCATCTCCGCGTGGTCGGCGGCGTCACCGCTGACCAGATCCAGCGCCTGGGTCATGACACCGCTGTCCACGAGGTCCGCGGCGCGTATGTACGGGGTGTACCGGCTCACTCCGGGGACGGCGCACGCCGCGCGCCACCCGGTGACCTCGACGAGTCGGCAAGGGCGGGTGGGGGCGGGGTTGTTGTACTGCCAGAACACCCGGTCCGGGGCTGTGCGGACGGGGACCACCGGCTCGCCGAGCGCGGTCAGCCCGGCGAGCCGGACCATGTCCACGCCGCAGGCCCGCAGGGCCAGTTCGTTGATGTGTCCGCCGAGGCGGCCGTTGACCTCGATGATCCGCGGCCCCTGCGGGGTGAGTTTGATTTCGGTGTGGGTGATGCCCGAGGTGACGCCCATGGCCTGGATCGCGCCCGTCGTCAGCGCCAGGACCTCGCTCCGCGCCCCGTCGTCCAGTGCGGCGGGCCAGAACTGACCCGTTTCGCGGAAGGGCGGGGCGAGCGGGAACTTGCCGGTGACCGCCATGTGCTCGGGTTCGCCGCCGAGGACCAGGCTCTCGACCGACACATAGTCCCCGAAGGGCGAGTCCGGGCTGCCGGACAGCAGCTCCTCCAGGACGAAACCGGCGGTGGACGGGCCCCGCGCCAGCAGGGTCCGCAGGGTCCGGCGCCCGGCCTCGGCGTCGTCCACGCGGTGGGTGTCCCGGCTGCCGCCGCCCCAAGCGGGCTTGAGTACCGCCGGCAGGCCGACGGCCGCCACCGCGGAGTCCCAGTCCTCCGCACCGCGCAGCAGACGCTGTGCCGTGGTGTCGATGCCCGCCTGCCGCAGGGCGGCGCGTTGTGCGTGCTTGTCGGTGAGCCGCGTGACGGTGGCGGCATCGTGGTAAGGCAGGCCCAGGGAACCGGCGAGCGCGCCCGTGGTGGGCAGCATCGACTCGCTGAAGGTCACGATGCCGTCGGGGCGGTGGGCGGCGAGCGCCCTGACGTCGGCAGTGTGCTCGCCGGTAAGTGCGACGACGTCGCCGAGCCGCTCCATCACGGGCAGGAGCCGTTGTGCGGCGGGCGTGGACGCCACAGCGAAGACGAGCGAGGCGGTGCCGGACAGACCGCTGTACACCTCCATGGGGTGTACAGCGCCTTTGTCGTGGACGACAGCCAGCTTCTTCATGTGGCGCCCTTCTCCAGAGCGTTCACAAAGGCGCCGAAGGTGCTGTTCTTGAGCAGGACCTTGACGGAGACCTGGTGCCCGAGGAGCGGGCCGAGTCGCGCGCACAGCCGCAGGGCCTTCAGGCTGGTGCCGCCCGTCCGGAAGAAATTGTCGGCGTCGGTGGGCGCGTGGCCGTTCAGGACCTCCGCCCAGACGGCCGCGGCGTGCTCCCGGACGGGGCCGATGGTGTGGTCGGTCACTGCGTCTCCCTCGACAGGGCGACCGGCAGGCGGTCGATGCCCCACATGAAATTGGACCGCATGCGCTTCACAGGGCCGGTGATCTCCATGTGACCCACACGGTCGGCGAGAACCTGGAGGAGGACCTTGAGCTCCACCCGCGCGAGGGGTGCGCCCAGGCAGAAGTGCGGCCCCAGGCCGAAGGTGAGATGCCGGTTCGGCGTACGCCCCAGGTCGAACCGGTCGGGGTCCGGGAACACGCTCTCGTCCCGGTTGGCCGAGGAGTTCCAGAGCGCGACGGCCTCACCGGCGCGCACCTGCTGCCCGCCGACCTCCACGTCCTGGGTCGCCACACGCATAACGTGCAGGGCCGGGCTGGTGTAACGCAGTACTTCGTCGACCGCCGACTCGATGTCCACCTCGCCCGTCTTCAGGCGGTGCCATTCGCCGGGGTTCTCGATGAGGGCCACCAGGCCGGCGGCGGAGGCGTGCCGGGTGGTCTCGTTCGCTCCGGTGACCAGGCCGTCGCAGTTGAGCAGGACTTCCTCGTCGGTGAGCGGGCGCCCGCCCATGTCGCCCTGGATCAGCGCGCTGACCACGTCGTCGCCGGGGTTGCGCCGACGCTCCGCCACGAGGTCGGTGTAGTACAGGAAGATCTCCGAGTGCGCCTCGGTCTTCTGGAGCTGGTCCATCGGGCAGCCGCCGGACGTGCCCACGGACGCGCCGAACGCCTGGCTGGTGAGTTCGATCATCGTCGAGCGCTCCGCCTGCGGGACGTTCATGATGTCGCAGATGATCGCGGCCGGCAGTACGGCGGCGACCTCGCTGACGAACTCGACGGTCCCCTTCTCCAGCACCTGATCCACCAGAGGCTCGATCACCCGGCGCATGGACTCCTCCAGCGTCGCCACGACGCGGGGGACGAAGGCCGAGTTCATCAGCTGGCGCAGGCGCGGGTGCACCGGCGGATCGGTGACGATCAGCATCTTGCCCGCGGCGGCCTTCACGGCCGCGGGATCGGAATCGACCCGCATCCCCAGTTCGGAGGTGAAGGCGCTCGTGTTGCGGTAGACCTCCAGCGCCGGCCGGTAGGACATGACCGACCAGAAACCGGGGCCGGGCGGGTGCTCGTTCCAGAACACGGGCGTCGTCGCGCGCAGATGTGCCCAGGTGGCGACCGGATCACCCGATTCGTACAGACCGGGGTCCGCGACGTCGGTGGTGACGGACACGGCTCAGCCTTCCTTCCTGACGGCGAACGCCTCGTAGATCTCGGTCCCGCTCAGCAGCGCGTCCTGTTCCAGCGCGACGGTGAATCCGTGGCCGCGCAGCAGCGAGGTGAACGCGTCGAGCGCGCCGTCGATGTCATGTACCTCGGCGACGACCTGCTTGATCTTCGGCCAGTCCGCGTCCGCGACCCCGCGCAGGACCTCCAGCTCGCTCTTCTCGACATCGACCTTGAGGAGGTCGATCGAGTCGACACCGCGCTCGGCGATCACCTCGGACAGGGTCCGCACCGGACATTCGATGGACAGCGAGGAGTGGCGGCCGCTCACCATGTCGTCGATGTCCTCGTCGTCGAATCCGCTGCGCTCGAGGAAGGTGTGCATCAGCGCCGACTCGGCCTCCGGGTCGGCGTGGAAGCCCGACATCGTGGAGGAGTCCGGGTAGTAGGACATGGTGCCGGTGCCCGAGTAATCGGACAGCGCACAGGCAGTTGCCGTTCCCTTGATGTCGTGTACGGCGAAATTCGCCGTGAGCGCCGCGTGGGGAATCGGCGCCGGCTCGAAGGCGTGAAAGGTGAGCCCGCGACATTCCGAGTGGAAGAAGAGCGCGGACATGCCGATGTTCGCGCCGACATCGAACACCGTGTCACCGGGGGAGAGCGATATTCCGTGCTGCATGTAGCAGCGCTCGGTGAATATGTCCCGGTACAACAGTGCCGTTTCACCGGCATCCACATGATTCACGGTAAGGCCGTTGGGGAGTTTCATCGTTTGCATGAGGGCAATCCTCCGGGGAGCCGCTCGTCGGCAGGGAGCTCAGGAGGCCGGGGAGCCCAGCGCGGCCCGAAGGCTCAGCGGCCGCATGTCGGTCCAGACGGCATCCACGTGGCGGATGCATTCCTCCTCGCTGCCGGTGAATCCGACGGCCTGCCAGCCCTCCGGAATCGCCAGGTCGGCAGGGTGAAGCCCGTATTGCTCCTCCGAGTTGGCGAGAACGGTCCACATCGTGGTGGGGGTGTCGGTCATGGGTGCTCCCGTAACTGGCGTGGATGGCGCACGGAAAGCCGAACCGGAACGTCAGTGGTTCAAGGAATCTTCCGTGCGGCGGAGTCGGGCATGGGCGCGGCTGTTCCGGGCCGCGGTCCATGCGGCCCCGCTGGTCAGTGCGGGACGGGACATGAGCCCAAGTCGGGATGGCGTGGGCGGAGCACTATAAACAGATTTTTTCCGCAAGATCCACTCTTGTATTTACCGGATCGAGGTGCTCTACTGGCCGACCGGATATGGCTGTTCCGATGATCTCCCTCTCATTGCATCCCCCAATGAGGCAGTTTTTCAGCCACCCCCCTCGTGCTCCGTTGACGGTCGGCGGGCTTCGCCGACCTCGTAGCTTCGCGGAGGCGCGCGCCCCACCGAGCGTTGTGATGATCCCGTGCCTCTGGAATGGAAGTGGGTTTTCAGCCAATGACCGCACGCCTGGATGCCGTCGAAACCGAAGTCCGTGACGAAGCGCCGAGGGTGCCTGACGCACCCGCCAACCCGGCGCGGACGGTCGGGGAGCACGCCCGCAGGACGCCGGAGACCATCGCCGTGCGCGCTTACGACGGGACGTACACCTTCCGGGAGTTGGACCGGCGAGCGGATGCGATAGCCGCCGAGCTGACGCGCCTGGGTGCCGGCGCGGAGACGGCGGTGGGGGCGCATCTGGACCGGTCCCGCGACCTGGTCGCCGCGCTCATCGGCACCTGGCGCGCCGGCGCGGTGTTCGTCGCGCTGGACCCGGCCCACCCGCACGCCAGGCTGGCCGCCATCGCCGAGGACGCCGGTCTCGCGGTGGTCGTTTCGCGCCAGGACGCTCCCTTCGCGGACGGCCGGATCGCGCGCATCGACCCGGACACCGCGACCGTAAGGGAAGCCGGCACTCCGGCCGGCGCGTCGCCGTCCCAGTCGCTGGCCTACATCGTCTACACCTCGGGCACCACGGGCGAGCCCAAGGGCGTCGGCATCACCTACGGCAACCTCGCCAATCTGCTCGACAGCGTGGGCACCCTCGCGCCGGCCGAGGGCCAGGAGGGCGGGAACGTGCTGGCCCCCTCCTTCGACGGCTGGCTCTGGTCCACCCTGATCCCGCTGGTGAACGGCCGGGGCGTCGTGCTCGCCGATCCGCGGAACGAGGAGAACACCCTGCTGAAGGGCGAGGTGGCCGTCGTGACGGCCACTCCCTCCCTCCTCGCGGTGCACGAACCGCCCGCGCCGGAAGCGGGCCTGCGGACGGTGGTCTCGGCAGGCGAGGCATGTGCGCCCGACCTCGCGGCCCGCTGGGCGGTGGGCAGGCGGTTCATCAACGCCTACGGCCCGACCGAGACGACGATCTGTGCCACCTGGGCGGACAGCGAGGCGGGCGACGACCCGTCGACCATCGGGCACCCCTTGCCCCACTACCGCGTGCAGGTACTGGACGAACGGCTGCGGTCCGTCCCGGACGGCGAGATCGGTGAGCTCTTCATCTCCGGTGCCGGCGTGGGGCGCGGATACCACAACCGTCCCGGCGTGACGGCCGCTCGGTTCCGGCCCGACCCCTCGGGGAACGGCGAGCGGATGTACCGAACCGGCGACCTCGTGCGGCGCCGGACCGACGGGGCGCTCGAATTCGCCGGACGGGCCGACGACCAGCTCAAGATCCGTGGCTTTCGCGTGGAACCCGCGGAGGTCGAGTCCGCCGCTCGCGCGGTGCCGGGAGTCCGGGCCGCCGCGGCCTTCGCGGTACCCGGGCCGGCCGGCTCCGTCCTGGCCCTGGCCGTGGTGCCCGAGGGCGACGCGGGTCCGGAGCCGGAGGCGGTGCGCGACGCGCTCCGGGCGAAGCTGCCCGAGCACCTGGTGCCGTCCCAAGTACTGTGCCTGGACCGCCTCCCGCAGACCGTGGCAGGCAAGACCGACCAGGCGGAGCTGGTCCGGCTGAGCCAGGAGGCCGCGGACCGTCCGGCATCCTTCGCCGCGCTGTCGACGCCCACTCAGGAACTCGTCGCGCAGGTCTGGTCCAAGGTCCTCGACCTGCCGGTCGAGAGTGCGCACGCGGACTTCTTCGAGCTCGGCGGCCACTCCCTGATCGCCACCCAGGTCGTCGCCACGCTCCGCAGCCGGCTGGGAGTACGGCTGACGATGCGTCAGCTCTTCGCCAACCGAACCGTGGAAGCGCTGGCGGCCGTACTGGACGAACTCGTCGCCGCCCAGGCCGCCGGCGCCTGACCCGGCGCCGCAGGACGACACCCCCCACATCAGCTGTCAGCCCCTCAGGAGTGCCCGATTTCAGCTCCCGAAGAGAACCTCTTGAGCCCGTCGACGGGCGCCTCCGAGGCCGCCCCGCCCGAAGCGGCCGAGGAAGAACGCGTGCCCGGCGCGGCCCGGCTGCCCCGTTCCTACCTGCTGTGGCTCGCCGGCATCCTGGCTTCCCTCGCGGGCAACGCGGTCTTCTACTTCGCTCTCGGCTGGGCGGCCAGTGCGCACGGGGGAGCCGTCGCGGGCCTGGTCCTGAGCGCGGTCACACTGCCCCGCGTGCTCCTCCTGCTCATCGGCGGCGCGGTGAGCGACCGGGTCAGCGCGCGCCGAGTCCTCATCGCGGGAGACGCGGCGATGCTGGTCTTCTCCCTCGTGCTGGCCGCTGTCGCCTACCGGCTCGGGGCCCCGCCCGCCCTCCTCATCGCGGCCGGAGTCGTGGTCGGTGTCGCCGACGCCTTCTACCTTCCGGCTTCCGGGGCGATGCCGCGCCGGCTGGTGACCAAGGAGCAGCTGCCGCGCGCGCTCTCCCTCCGGCAGGTCGGCGGCCAGGTGGTCAACATGGGGGGCGGGCCGCTCGGCGGCGTGCTCGTGGGCATCGCAGGGCTGGCGGGCGTCGCCCTGGTCAACGCCGTCACCTTCGCCCTCGTACTGATCGTGCTGATCGTCGTCCGGTCATGGCGCAAGGTGCCGCCCGCGCCGAAGACGGCCGGCCTGGTCAAGGACGCCTCGGACGGCGTACGCGTCGCGTTCTCCCACCCGGTGCTGCGTCCGGGGCTGCTGCTCACGGGTGTCGCGGCCGGCTTCCTGCTGCCGGTCCTGCCGCTGCTGCTGCCCCTGCTCGCGCGGGCGGAGCACTGGGGCGCGGGCGCCGCCGGCCTGGTGATCGGGGCGGAAGGGGCCGGCATGGTGGCGGTCACCCTGATCGTCGTGCGGCGCGGACCACTGGGCCGCCCAGGACTGCTCGCCGCGAGCGGACTCGTGGTGGCGGGCCTGGGCGTACTCGGACTGGGACTCGCGCCGGGCGTGCCGGCGGCGACGGCCGCCGGCTTGGTCATCGGCATCGGCAACGGCGTCTTCGCCGCGCACATCGCGCCGCTGGTCCTCGCGGTGACACCCGAGAGCCACCTGTCCCGCATCCAGGCCGTACTCGTCCTCGTACAGAGCCTCGCCCTGCTGCTGATGAACAACGTACTCGGCAACCTCGCCGGACTCGGCGGCCCGGCGGCCGCCGTCATCGTCTGCGCCGTGGTGATCGCCGGTGTCGGGCTGCTGGGGCTGGTCTCCGGCCCGCTCCGCAACAACCGCACGGGCCTCTCGTCCCCGTCGGCCTGAGCCCGTGCCGCACCGCCCATTGGAGAGACACATGCCCGACACCGACCGGCAGGTTCCGCTGTCCGCGACCCAGGAACGCCTGTGGCTCCTGGACCAGTTGTCCCCCGAAGGCAGCTACAACGTCGCCCTGTGCTTCGAGCTCGCCGGAACCCTCGACGAGGACGCCCTGCGCCGGGCGGTGCTCTCCCTGACCCGACGCCACGAGGCACTGCGCACCCGCATCGAGGACACCGAGGACGGCCTCCTCGTGGGACGGCTGACGGCGCCGGAAGCCGTCGAGGCCGACATCGAGCGGACCGCCGCCGACGGCCCGGGCGAGTCCCTGGACACCCTGCTGTACGAGGCGGCACTGCGCCCGTTCGACCTGCTCACCGGGCCACTGCTGCGCGTACGGATCGTCGCCCTCCCCGGCGATGTCCACATCGTGCTGGTCGTGTTGCACCACGGCGCCTTCGACGGGCTGTCCGGCCCCCTCCTGACCCGGGAGCTCTGGCACCTCTACGACGCCCATGCCTCCGGGAAGGCCCCGGACCTGCCCGAACCCGTCGGCACGTACGCCGCCTTCGCCCAGTGGCAACGCGCCTGGCTGGACACTCCGGAGGCGGCCGACCAGCTCGCCCACTGGACGAGGCGGCTCCACGATCCGCCGACCGCTCTGGTCCTGGGCGGCCCCGGCCCGGTGCCGGGGGCGCCCGCCGAGACCGGCCGCGCGGTGGTGGAATTCGCCTTCCCGCCGGCGGCGGTGCGCGACGTCACCGCGGCCTGCGACAGTCTCGGCGCGACCCCCTTCATGGTGCTGCTCGCCGCGTTCACCGGCGCCCTGGCACACCACACAGGAGCCGAGGACCTGATCGTCGGCACGTCCGTCACCGACCGCCCCGCCGAGGAGTTCGAGGCGGTCATCGGCCCCTTCGACAACACACTGCTGCTCCGCGTCGGTACCGACGGCGCCCCGACGGCCGGACAGTTCGTCGAGCGGGTGCGTGATGTCGCGGTGGACGCACTGCTCCACAAGGACATTCCGTTCCAGCACGTGGTCCGGGCCCTCGCCCCGGCTCGCGGGGGCTCAGCGGCGCCGGCGCTGTGCAATGTTGCCTTCTCCGTCGAGGAGAAGCCGCAGGACCCCGGCCCGGTGCACGGTGCGGTGGTGACCGCCCACCCCTGGCTGTTCGTTCCCCCGGCCCGGTTCGATCTGACCCTGATGATCGAACTGTCCGGCGAGGCGATGACGGGGCGGTTCTACTTCGATCCCGAACGGATCGGCGAGCCCGCGCTGCGCGCGATGGCGGACGAAGTGACCGCCCTGCCGAACCGGTTCGCACACCAGCCGGACTCCCCCCTGTTCCCCGCCGGAGGGCACAGGGGGCCCGAGCGGACACGCAGTGCACGCAGCGAGGAAGAGGGGGAGCGATGAGCACGGCGAACGCGGACGCACTCGTGCGGGACCGAAAGAAGTGGCTGTGGGAGCCGCGGCCGGCCGGAGCGCCGGTACGCGCGACGCTGGTCGTGCTGCCGCACGCCGGCGGACTGGCCCAGGGCTACGCCAAGTGGGCCCGGTGGTTTCCCGAGGACATACGGGTCATCGCGGTGCAGTACCCCGGGCGGGGCCCCCGCTTCGGAGAAGAGGCCGCCCGCTCGATGGCCGCCCTGGTCGATCCCATCGCCGAAGCCCTGGCCGAGGAGACGGAACTCCACGTCTTCGGCCACAGCCTCGGCGCCATGCTCGGCTTCGAGGTGTGCTGGCGGCTGGCGCGCATGGGCAGGCCGGTACGAGCGTTCTTCCCGTCGGCCGCGCCCGCCTCACACATTCCGCGCAACCCCGCACCCACACCCGCCGAGCCGACGGACGCCGAGCTCGTCGAAGCCCTGGTGGACCGCGGTGGCATGGACCGGGCCGCCCTCGAACACCCTGAACTGCTGGAACTCGTACTCGAAGCGTGCCGCGCCGACCGCGAGGTCACGCTGTCGTACCACTACGGGGAGGAACGCCGCGTGCTGGACTGCCCGGTCGTCGCCTTCGGCGGCACCACCGACGTGGCCGTCGCCCCGGCGGACGTGGCGCGCTGGCCGGAGCTGACCACCGGATCCGGCGAAGTCCACCTACTGGACGGCGGCCACTTCTACCTCAACGACCACATGGCGGCGGTCACCGGCCGGATTCAGCGCCAGATGGCGGCCCGCACAGGCGCGGACACGGAACGGGGGGAGCGGGAGCGCTAGCGAGCTCTCACGGACCTCCACGGTTCGTCCTCCCCGCCCGCCCCGCGCGTCCGCCACCGCCGCGCCGACCACCCGACCATCTCCACCGCTCGCCTCCACGGACACCAGAGGACCATGTCGACTCAGCCCTTCTCCCTCGTCTGCCTGCCCTTCGCCGGAAGCGGAGCGGCGTTCTACCGCGCCTGGTCACCAGCGCCCCTGGCGGGCAGGGCCCGCCTCCTTCCCGTCCAACTGCCCGGCCGAGAGGAGCTGTTCGGCGAGGACCTGTTCGAAGACGTGCGTGCGGCCGCGGCGGCCCTCGTTCCCGAAGTGCTGGCGGAGTCGGATCCCGCGTCCCCCGTCGTGCTCTTCGGACACAGCCTCGGCGCGGTGATCGCGTACGAGATGGCCCGCACGATCGAGCGGACGCACCCCGGCCGCCTGCGCCGGCTGTACGTGAGCGGATCCCCCGGGCCTGAGGGGGGACGGAGCGAGCGCGCCACGGGACTGGGCGACGAGGAATTCCTGGCGCGCGTCCACGAGTTCGCCGGATACCGCCACGAGGCGTTCGACGTGCCGGAGCTCCGCGAGCTCCTGCTGCCCGTCCTGCGCGCCGACGTCGCCATGCACGAGGACTACCGGCCCGCCGACCACGAGCCGCTGTCCGCCCCCATCACCGCACTCCGCGGCGCCGACGACCGCCTCGTCACCCGTGAACAGGCGCGGGAGTGGGCGGCCGCGACGAGGGGTGACTTCGGGTACGAGGAACTCCCCGGCGGCCACATGTACCTGGCCGAGAACCCCGATCCGCTGCTTCGGCTCCTGTCCGGCGCACTGCACCGAACGGAAGACACACGATGAGACTCAAGGGCAGGACCGCCCTGATCACCGGCGCGGCCCGCGGGCTGGGGCGCGACTGCGCTGTCCGGTTCGCCGAGGAGGGAGCCGACCTGGTGCTCCTCGACATCGGAACGGACCTCGACGGCGTTCCGTACCCGCTCGGCTCGCGGGCCCAGCTGGAGTACACCGGCGAAGAGTGCGAACGGGCCGGTGCGGCCGTCGTCGTCCTCACCGCCGACGTGCGGAAACAGCAGGACTGCGGCGCAGCCGTCGACACCGCCCTGGACCGGTTCGGACGGCTGGACGTCCTCGTCAACAACGCGGGCATCGCCGCGCCTTCCGGGAAGCTCGTCGAGGACATCACCGAGCAGGAGTGGTCGCTCATGCTCGACGTCGATCTCTCCGGCGCCTGGCGGATGATGAAGGCGGCGCTGCCCACGATGGCCGCACAGCGGTCGGGAAGCATCGTCAACGTCTCCTCCACCGCGGGCACGGTCGGATACCGGCGCTTCGCCGGATACGTCGCCGCCAAGCACGGCCTGATCGGGCTGACCAAGGCCGCGGCACTGGACTACGCGCCGGTGCGGGTACGCGTGAACGCGCTCTGCCCGGGGTCGGTCCACGACGAACCGGTACGCGAGGGCCGCATGCTCTCCGAGATCGCCCGGTCCCTGGACGTCTCCGTCGCCGAACACGAAGAGATCTTCGTCCGCGATCAGCCCATGAACGCGCTGATCGACCCCTCCGACATCTCCAACGCCGCCCTCTGGCTCGCCGGAGACGAATCCCGCCAGGTGACCGGCACCGTCCTGACGGTCGATGGGGGCTTCACCGCCCGCTGACGGCGTCCACCGCTCCCACCCCGGATCGCACAGGCAGAAGGCCGCTCATGACGACACACGCGACAACAGACCTCACCACACTCTCGCCGGGTGCGGCATGCCACAGCCTTGTCATCCGCCTCGATGACGGCTACGACTGCGTGCGCGCGCGTGAACGGATCGCCGCGGCCGCCGTACACCGGCCGCCACTGGCAGAGCTGAAGCTCTGGGAGACCGAGGTGCACGCGCGCTCCACGGATGCCGACGCGCG
Source organism: Streptomyces sp. NPDC000151 (assembly GCF_040301705.1). Lineage (NCBI taxonomy): Bacteria > Bacillati > Actinomycetota > Actinomycetes > Kitasatosporales > Streptomycetaceae > Streptomyces > Streptomyces sp. NPDC000151. The sequence continues at coordinate 31,756 of NZ_JBEPFC010000023.1, forward strand.
GCGCAGCCGGAGCACCGAAGCCGCCCGCCCGGTGCGCGCGGGGGCCTTCCCGTTGCGAGCGGTCCTGCTGCGTTACGCCGACGACGTGTACGACCTGGTCCTCGTGGCCGACCGCTCCCGCGTGCCGCTCCCGGCTCTGCGTCAGGTCGCGGCCCTGCTCAGCGACGAGGCTTCCGCCCCGGACGCGATACCGCCCTTCCCCGCGGCCCCGGAGACCGGCCCCCGGCCCGCCACCCGGCCCTCCTGGGGGCTCGCTGACCCACGTACCCCCTCCCGGGCGGGCCGGCTGCCGCTGGAGCTCGCCCCCGGCGGTGACATCGGCGTACGCACCCTCATCGCGGCCACGGCGTTCACCCTGGCCCGGTACAGCGGGGAGGAGACCGTCCGGCTGGGCGTCCTCGACCCGGCCACGAACGGGCGGCCGGGCCTCCTGACGCTCACCGCACACGGGGACCAGGATGTGGCAGGGCTGCTCGGACAGGCCGGCGAACGGCCCGAGGAGCAGACGGAGCCGGAGCCGCTGCCCGCGGTGGGTATTGTCCGCACGGACGATGCCGGCGACGGTCAGTACGAGCCCTGCCTGGCCCCGCTGTTCCCGCTCACCCTCCAGGTCGCGGAGCAGGCCGACGGAACGCTGTCCGCCACGTGCCTCTTCGACGAGAGCGCCGTCGCGGCCGGCATCGCCCAGGACTTCTGCCACCAACTCGCAAGCAGCGCCGCCCAGTTCGTCGACGGGCCGAGTGGGCGACGGCTCGCCGACATCGATCCGCTGACCGGTGACCGGGCGCGGGAGATCCTGGCCATGGGCGGCCTGGGCACCACCCTCCGCTCCACGGGCGGACTGATCCATCAGCGCTTCGCGGAGATCGCCCGGCACCGGCCCGACGCGGTCTGCCTGACAGCCGGAGACACCCGGCTGACGTACCGGGAACTCGACGCGCGCGCGGAGGAGGAAGCCGCCGGGCTACGAGCCCTGGGTGTCGTCCCCGGAGACCTGGTGGGGGTCTGTCTCGAACGCGACGCGGACCTCGTCGTCACCCTGCTGGCCGTGCTCAAGGCGGGCGCCGCCTACGTACCGATGGACACCCGGCACCCGGTCGACCGGTTGCGGTACACGACCGAGGACGCGGCACTGTCCGTCGTCGTCACGGCGATGGACGGCTTCCCCGAGGGAACAGGGACGGTCGTGGTGAGCCCCGCCGAGCTGGCGGCCCGCGCGAGCTCGGCCCCGCCGGCCGCGCCGGCCGCGCCACGGGCCTCGGACGAGGCAGGGACGGCCGCCGCCTACGTGATCTACACCTCCGGTTCGACGGGCCGCCCCAAGGGCGTGGTCGTGCCGCATCACAACGTCCTGGCCCTGGTCGACAGCACAACGACGGACTTCGGGCTCGGCCCGGACGACTCCTGGACCCTCTTCCACTCCAGCGCCTTCGACTTCTCGGTCTGGGAGATGTGGGGCTGTCTGCTCACCGGCGGCCGCCTGGTGGTGGTGCCGCACTGGGTGACGCGGGACGCCGACGAGTTCTGTGAACTGCTGAGCAGCGAGGGGGTCACCGTGCTGAACCAGACGCCCTCGGCGTTCTCCCAGCTGATCAACGCCGACCGCCGGGCGGCACGCGAGACGGCGCTCCGGCTGATCGTCTTCGGTGGTGAACCGCTCGACGCCGGAATGCTCGGCCCGTGGTTCGCCCGCCATTCGCCCGCGCACTGCCGCGTGGTGAACATGTTCGGGATCACCGAGACCACCGTGCACGTGAGCGCCCGTACCGTGCTGCCGCAGGACGTCGTCGCCGGCTCCCGGTCGGTGGGCCGGGCACTGCCGGGCTGGCACCTCTCCGTCCGCGACGCACACGGCCGGCTGCTCCCGCCCGGGGCGCCCGGAGAGCTCTACGTGGGCGGGGCGGGGGTGGCCGACCGCTACCTCGGCAAGCCCGGCCTCACCTCCGAGCGCTTCGTACGCGACCCGTTGAGCGGAGAGCGCGTCTACCGCAGCGGAGACAGGGGACGGTTGCGTCCCGACGGCGGCTTCGACCACCTGGGCCGGCTGGACAACCAGGTCAAGGTGCGCGGTTACCGGATCGAACTGGACGAGATCCGGACGGTGCTGCTCGGCGCGAGCGGGGTCATCGCAGCCGCCGTTGTCGTCCGTCAGGACGACCCGGCGGACCCGGCAGACAGACGGATCGACGCCTACGTGGCCGCGATGGGCCCGCTCGACCTCGACGAGGTCCGTGCCCACGTCCGTGCCGTGCTGCCGGACTACATGGTCCCGTCCACGGTCACGCTCCTCGCCGAGATCCCCCTCACCCTCAACGGCAAGCTGGACGAGACCCGGCTGCCCGACCCCCGCGCGGCGGCGCCGCTCTCGCCCGTCACCCCTGAAGCGGAGGCCGAAGCGGCCCCGGCCGACCCCGCCGAAGACATCCTCCGCATCTGGAGCGCGCTGTTGAGGACGGAGGTGGGGCCGGACGACAACTTCTTCACACTCGGCGGCAATTCCCTCCTGGTGATCCAGGCCATCGCCGCACTGCGCACCCACCACCTGCCCAAGGTGACGCCCAGACAGTTCTACGCCCACTCGACCGCCCACCAGTTCATCTCGCTGGTGCGCAAGCTCGCGGCCGAGGAGACGAACGCGGCAGCGGAGACGGACGCGGTCGGCGGCTGACGCGGCCGGTGGCTGATGTGGTCGCGCGTCAGGGCAGGCGGAAGCGCAGTCGGCAGATGGCCGCGTCGGTGTCGCGGCGGACCGCGTGGGCGACCACGGCGCCGCGCTGGTTCTGCAGCATCCTCTGCCACAGGCGGGCCGGCTCCACCTCCGGAATCAGCACCGTGACCCGCGTGCCGGGCTCGGCGGCCGTGATCTCGCGTACGTACGCGGCGATCGGGCCGCCCAGTGCCCGGTGGGGGTGAAGGAGGCGTACCAACGGGACGCCCGGGCCCCACCGGGCCCAGTCCCGCGCCAGGGCGTCGGCTTCGGCGCGGTCCTCCGGGGCCGCGTGGCAGACGGTCACCGCGCGGACCTCGTCGCCGAGGGACACCGCGGCGGTCAGCGCCTCGCTGGTCAGCTTCGACAGGCTCGCCACGGGCACGATCACCAACGAACGGACCCGGCGCGGACATTCGGGGACCCGGCCGAGTCCGAGCCGCTCGCCGATCGCCGCGTACGTACGGTGCACCGCCTCGAACGCCGCGACCAGCAACGGCACGGCGAGCGCGACGAGCCACGCGCCGTCGGCGAACTTCGTGGCGGTGACCACCAACGCGGAGACACCCGTGAGGACCGCACCGGAACCGTTCAGCACCGCCTTGGCCCGCCACCACGGGCCGCGCACCCGGCGCCAGTGGCGGACCATGCCGGCCTGGGCGAGGGTGAAGCCGATGAAGACGCCGATCGCGAAGAGCGGGACGAGGGCGTTGGTATCGCCTCCGGAGAGGGCGAGCAGCGCCGCCGAGACCGCGGCCAGTGCCAGTACGCCGTGCCGGTGGACCTGACGGTCGGCCTTGAGCGCGAAGACGTGCGGCAGGCAGTGGTCACGGGCCAGCAGTTTCAGCAGCACCGGCAGTCCGCCGAAGGACGTGTTCGCGGACAGTGCGAGCAGCACCATGGTCGCGAACTGCACGAGGTAGAAAGCCCAGTTGTGCCCGAGCGCGGCATCGGCGAGCTGGGCCAGGACCGTGACGCCTGCGACCGGCCGCAGCCCGAACCGCGAGATCAGCACCGCGAGTCCGATCAGCAGCACGCCGAGGAGCGCGCCGAGGGCGACCTCCGCGTGCTGGGCGCGCCGGGCCCGCGGGGCACGGAAGGACGGCACGGCGTTGGCGATCGCCTCGACGCCGGTGAGGGCGGAGCAGCCGGAGGCGAACGCCTTGAGCAGCAACAGGGCGCCGACGGTGGTCGCGTGGTCCGCGAGTACCGAGGCGTGTCCGGCGGCGGTCGCGGTGCTCACCGGCGCGGAGCGGAACAGCCCCACCGTGATCAGCGCGAGGATCGAGAGGACGAAGACCGCGGTGGGAAGGACGAAGAGCCGCGCCGAGTCGGCGATGCCGCGCAGGTTGACCGCGGTGACCAGGGCGAGGACGGCCAGGCACAGCCAGCGCCGGTCCGCGTACAGGGCGGGGAAGGCGGAGGTCAGGGCGGCGATGCCGGCGGTGACCGCCACCGCGACGTTCAGTACGTAGTCCAGGACCAGGGAGGCGGCGGCGACCAGGCCGGTGCGGCGGCCCAGGTACGTCCTGGCCACGGCGTACGAGCCGCCGCCGGCCGGGAACGCGGCGATCACCTGCCGGTAGGAGGCGACCAGTACCGCCAGCAGCGCGGCGATCGTCAGCGTCACCGGCAGCGTGAAGCCGAGCCCGTAGCCGCCCGCGGCGGCCAGGACGAGGACGATCGCCTCGGGCCCGTACGCCACCGACGCCATCGCGTCCAGCGACAGCGCGGCCAGCCCGGTCACGGCCGTCAGCCGGTGCCGGTCACCCGGGTCGGCCGGGTCGGGCGGGTCGGCCGGGTCGGGCGGGTCGGCCGGGTCGGCCGGGTCCGCGGGTTCTTCGCGCGCGGGGGCGGTGCCGCACCCGGACCGCGCGAGGGCGGTGCCGGGCCCGGGTTCGGGCTCCGTGGTCAGGACGGACATGCGGTTGACTCCTTACATGCGCAGGTCCGCCCAGGTTCCCGCCGCTCCCGACCGGCCGGACGCCGTCCTTACGCGGTCTTCGCGCCGACGGTGCCGGTCTTCACGAGATGCTGACGGATGGCTATCGCATGCAGTGCCGTGGCCACCTCCGAGCGCTTCGGCAGCGTTGCGGTCACCTGGGAACGCTTCCGGGCTCCGCCGCGCCGGACGGCGAGGGGCGGTGCCGCGGCGAGTGCGCTCGGCGCCGCGGTGGAGGCCGCGAGCGCGGGGTTCAGCAGGAGACGCGTGATGCCCAGCGGGGCGGTCAGGGCCCGCAGAGCCGGTTCCGAGAGCTTGATCCACGCCTGGCCGGGGCCGAGCGTAGTGACCAGCTGGTGCAGGGTGGTGAAGCCGACGGCGGTACGTTCGCCGAGCGGCGTACGGAACAGGCGGGCCGCGTATCCGGCAGGCCCGGGCCGGACGGGTACGTACAGTGCTCCCGCCCGGCCCTGGCCACGCGCTTCCGGCTCTTCGGCCGGTGAGACGTCCGACATGGCATTTCCTCCTTGAGGAGCTGGGGTCCTCCGGGGCGCGCCAGAAACCATGTGCCCGCTGGAGCGGAAAAACGTACGAATCCTGACGCGTTGCTGACGAAATTCCGGAATCCGGTGACGGAGCGTCGACGAACCCTGGCGTTGCGGTGCGATGCGTTGCGTTGTGTTGCGGTGCGGGCGCGACTCGTTGCATGGCGTGCACCGGCAAGGCGGAAGCCCGGAGACCGAAGGTGGCGGTGTGTGAACCAAAGGGGACGGCTTCCCGAGGGTTTCTGCCCGGTACCGCACCAAGAGCGAGCCGCTCACAGGGATCCCGCGCCATGTTCCCTGGCGGCGGGCAGACTGGTACGGCGGTCGAACGGTGGCCGGAAGCGGGAGGGGCCGTGACGGACGTGTCCGGACCCGGGCGGTTGACGGGGAACCTGCCGGCGGAGTCGACGAGCCTGGTGGGGCGGGAGGGCGAACTCGCCGTCCTCGACGCCATGGTGGCCGAATCGCGGCTGGTGACGCTGGTCGGCGTGGGCGGCGTCGGCAAATCGCGGCTGGCGCTGCGGGCGGCGGCCCGGTCGGTGCGGGGCTTCGACCACGGAGCGTGGCTGGTGCCGCTGGCCCCGCTGCGCGCCCCGGAGCTGCTCGGCATCACCTTGCTGGAGGGCCTGGGGCTGGCCGATGCGTCCACCCGGCCGTCCGCCGACGTGGTCGCCGAGTGGCTCGCGGACAAACGGCTGCTGCTGGTCCTCGACTCCTGCGAGCACCTGGTCGAAGCCTGCGCCGACCTGGTACGCACTCTGCTGGCAGCCGCCGCGGAACTGCACGTGGTCGTGACCAGCCGGCAGCCACTGGGCGTGACGGGAGAGCGGCAACTGGAGGTCAGCCCGCTCTCCGTCGAAGACGCGGAGCACCGGGACGGCGACGCCGTGACGCTCTTCGCCGAACGGACGGCCACCGTGCTGCCGGGCTTCACGGTGAGCACCGCCAACCGGGACGCGGTACGCGCCGTGTGCCGACGGCTCGACGGCATTCCGCTGGCCATCGAACTGGCGGCGGTGCAGGCGGCGGAGCTGTCGGTCGAGCAGCTCCGCGACCGGCTGCGCGCCCGCTTCGAGGTGCTGACCGCACGGACCGCCGGCGGCGGCGACGGCGTACTGCCGCGCCACTTGACCCTCCGTACGACGATCGGCTGGAGCCACGAGCTGTGCTCGCCGCCCGAACGGCTGCTGTGGACACGGCTGTCGGTCTTCCCCGGCGGCTTCGACCGCGCGGCCGCGACGGCAGTGTGCTCCGGCGGCCCGCTCACCGCCGCCACGGTCCCCGGCGTACTGGCCGGCCTGGCGGCCAAGTCCCTGGTGCGCCGCCTGCCCACGGACGCCCCGGCGCGCCCGCGCTACGACCTGCTCGACACGGTGCGGGAATACGGCGCGGAGTGGCTGCACCGGCTCGGCGAGGAGGACGAGTGGCGGCGCCGGCACTGGGAGTACTACCGGGGGCTGGCCCGGCAGGCGGCCGCCGGGTGGGTCGGCCCCGAGCAGGTGCGCTGGTGCATGCGCATGGTCACCGAACACGCCAATCTCCGGGCCGCGTTGGAGTACGGCCTGTCCGACCTCGACGGCCGCAGTGCGCTGGACCTGGCGGGCACGCTGTGGTTCTTCTGGCACGCCTGCGGATTCGCCCGCGAGGGGCGTCACTACCTGGACCGGGCGCTCGACCGCTGGCCGGTGCCGGGCCGGGTCCGCAGCAGCGGGGTGTTCGCGCGCGGTGTCGTCGCCATTGCGCAGGGGGACGCCGAAGTCTGTGCCGCGACGGGCCGGGAGCTCGAGGTGGCGGCCGAGAGGGACGGCAGCCCTGGCATCCGGAACGCCGCGGCCTATCTCGAAGGCACCGCCCTGGTGCTGCGGGGGCGGCTGCGAGAGGGCATCGCGGTGTACGGCACGACGTTGCGCCGGCGGGACGACAGCGGCCCGTACGCGGGAGTGGGGCTCCTGATCCGGGTCAGCCGGGCGTTCGTCCTCGTCCACGCCGGTGAGTCGGCAGAGGCCATGGCGGAGGTCGACGCGGTGTGCGCGACGTGCGAGAGCCGCGGCGAGCGTCACTCCCTGGGGTGGGCCTACTACGCGAAAGCCTGGAACGCGCTCGCTCTCGGCAGGCCGCGCGAGGCGGCCGACTGCGCCCGTACGGCGCTGGCGGTGAAGTCGCAGCTCAACGACAGTTTGGGTTGGGCCATGTGCACCGACGTACTGGCTTCGGCGCTCGCGGCGGACGTCGGCCGGGAGGCACAGGCGGCCCGGCTGATCGGCATCGCCGAACGGCTCTGGCACACCCTCGGCAGGCAGCAGATCGGCCTTGCCGAACTGATCGCGGCCCGCGAGTCGTGCGAACGCCGGATCCGGGAGCGGATCGGCGACGCGGCCTACGAAGCGGCGTTCCGCGACGGCCTGGAAACCGAAACGGAGGAGGGCCTCGCGTACGCCCTCAACACCCGCCTCCGCTGAGCGGCCTCGGGCGGGTAAAAGCCCGGTGGCGCCACACGGGACGGCCACCGGGCTCTGCCTGCCGGGTCTCTCAACGCCGCGTCAAGTCCCTCAGAGCGACGTTGAGTTGGAGGACATTGACCCGAGGTTCGCCCATGAAGCCGGCGACGCGGCCCTCGGTGCGGTCCTCTACCAGCTTGGCCACCCGGGCGACGGGGAGGTGGTTGCGCTCCGCGACGCGGTGGACCTGGAGCCGGGCGTACCGCGGGGAGATGTCCGGGTCCAGACCGGAGCCGGAGGAGGTGACCGCGTCGGCGGGGACCTGGGAGGGGCGTACGCGGTAGCCGGGCACGCTGTTGTCCTTGATGACGGCGGCCTTGGCGTCCTTCACCCAGGTGAGCAGCTCCGGGTTGTCGGCGGAACGGTTGGTCGCGCCGGAGACCAGCAGCCTGTACTGGGTGTTGACGCTGTTGGTGCCTAGGCCGTTGGAGGGGCGGGGCTGGAACCACTTCAGGTCCGGCGCGGGAGCCTGCTGCCCCTTCTTCAGCGGCAAGTCGTAGCGCTGCCCGATGAGTTCGGAGCCGACCACCTTCCCGGCGGCCTTGATCTCCGAGCCGTTGGCCTGATGGGGGAAGAGGCCCTGGGCGACGCCGGTGACCGCGAGCGGGTAGAGCACGCCGCACACGACGGTCAGCAGCAGGAGGGCGCGCAGCCCCGCGCCGACGAGCCGGGCGGTGTTGGTGACCGAGTTGTTCATGACAGTGATCAGCACGCTTTCTGATTCAACGCAGCCCGGGGACGAGGGAGAGAAGCAGGTCAATGATCTTGATGCCGAGGAAGGGGGCGACCAGCCCGCCGAGGCCGTAGAGCCCCAGGTTGCGGCGGAGCATCCTGTCCGCGCTGGTCGGCCGGTACCGCACGCCCTTCAGGGCCAGCGGCACCAGCGCGATGATGATCAGCGCGTTGAAGACGACCGCGGAGAGGATCGCGGAGTCGGGGGAGGACAGCCGCATGATGTTGAGCTTGTCCAGGCCGGGGTAGACCGCGGCGAACAGCGCCGGAATGATCGCGAAGTACTTGGCGACATCGTTGGCGATCGAGAAGGTTGTCAACGCCCCTCGTGTGATGAGGAGTTGCTTACCGATCTCCACAATCTCGATGAGCTTGGTGGGGTTGGAATCGAGGTCGACCATGTTGCCGGCCTCCTTGGCGGCGGAGGTGCCGGTGTTCATGGCCACCCCCACGTCCGCCTGGGCCAGCGCCGGAGCGTCGTTCGTACCGTCGCCGGTCATCGCGACCAGCTTGCCGCCCGCCTGCTCCCGCTTGATCAGCGCCATCTTGTCCTCGGGCGTGGCCTCGGCGAGGAAGTCGTCCACGCCCGCCTCGTCCGCGATGGCCTTCGCGGTCAGCGGATTGTCGCCGGTGATCATGACGGTCTTGATGCCCATCCGGCGCAGCTCGGTGAACCGCTCCCGCATCCCCTCCTTCACCACGTCCTTGAGGTGGATGACGCCCAGGACCCGCGCGCCGTCGGCGTCCTCGACAGCGACCAGCAGCGGCGTGCCACCCGCCTCCGAGATGGCGTTCGCGATCTCGTCGGCGTCCTCGGCGACCGTGCCGCCCTGCTCCCCGACCCAGGTGAGGACCGAACCGGCCGCGCCCTTACGGATGCGGCGCCCGTCGACATCGACGCCCGACATCCGGGTCTGCGCGGTGAACGCGATCCACTCCGCGTGCGCCAGCTCCCCCTGAGTACGCTCGCGCAAGCCGTACTTCTCCTTGGCCAGCACGACGACGGAGCGGCCTTCGGGCGTCTCGTCGGCCAGCGAGGAGAGCTGCGCGGCGTTCGCGACCTCGGCGGCGGTGGTGCCCTTGACCGGTACGAACTCGGCGGCCTGCCGGTTGCCGAGGGTGATCGTGCCGGTCTTGTCCAGCAGCAGGGTGGAGACGTCGCCCGCGGCCTCGACGGCCCGCCCGGACATCGCCAGGACGTTGCGCTGGACGAGGCGGTCCATGCCGGCGATGCCGATCGCGGAGAGCAGCGCGCCGATCGTGGTCGGGATGAGGCAGACCAGCAGGGCCACCAGCACCACCATGGTCAGGTGCTTGCCCGCGTACGAAGCGAACGACGGCAGGGTGGTCACGGCGAGCAGGAAGACGATCGTGAGCGACGCGAGCAGGATGTTCAGCGCGATCTCGTTGGGCGTCTTCTGCCGGGCCGCGCCCTCGACCAGGTTGATCATGCGGTCGATGAACGTCTCGCCGGGCTTCGCCGTGATCCTGATGACGATGCGGTCGGACAGCACCTTCGTACCGCCGGTGACCGCGGACCGGTCGCCGCCGGACTCCCGGATGACCGGCGCCGATTCGCCCGTGATCGCGGACTCGTCGACCGACGCCACTCCCTCGACGACGTCACCGTCACCGGGGATGATGTCGCCCGCCTCGCACACCACCCGGTCACCGACGCGCAGTTCGGTACCGGGGACGCGCTCTTCGGCGTCCTCGGTGAGGCGCCGGGCCACGGTGTCGGTCTTGGCCTTGCGCAGCGTGTCCGCCTGCGCCTTGCCGCGCCCCTCGGCCACGGCCTCCGCCAGATTCGCGAAGAGGACCGTCAGCCAGAGCCAGCCACTGATCGTCCAGCCGAACCAGTCACCGGGGTCCGTGAAGGAGAACACCGTGGTCAGCACCGAGCCGACCAGGACCACGAACATCACGGGCGACTTCACCATGACGCGCGGATCGAGCTTGCGCACCGCGTCCGGCAACGACTTCACCAACTGCCCGGGCGCGAACATCCCCGAACCGACGCGCCGTTGGCCCTCATGCCCGGTCGGCGGCGGGTCCAGGTGCGGCGCCGGGGTGGGCGTGACGGTGCGCATCGAGTGGTCGTGTTCCGTCTGTTTCGTCGTGTCGGTGGTCATTCCGATTTCTCCATAGCTACTCCACCCATCAGGGTGGCTCGTCGTTCGTCCCCAAACCCCCGCAAAAAGACGGTGGTTGACGTGTTAGCGTGCGGGCTGTGGCGACTCACGTGAAGCGGTCGTTCAAGTGCCGCTTCTATCCGACGGATGCGCAGGCAATGGAGCTGTCGCGCACGTTCGGGTGCGTGCGGAAGGTCTACAACATGGCGCTCGCCGCCCGTACTGAGGCGTGGGCACGTCAGGAGCGGGTCAGCTACAACGCCACCTCGGCGATGCTGACCGCGTGGAAGAAGACCGAAGAACTCGCCTACCTCAATGATGTCTCCTCCGTCCCGCTCCAGCAGGCCCTGCGGCACTTGCAGACCGCCTTCACGAACTTCTTCGGCAAGCAGGCCCAATACCCGCGCTTCAAGAGCCGGAAGAAGTCCCGGAAGTCCGCCGAGTACACCACCAGCGCCTTTCGCTTCCGTAACGGCAATCTGACCTTGGCGAAGATGGCCGAGCCGCTGGACATCGTGTGGTCCAGGCCGTTGCCGGATGACGCGAAGCCCTCGACGGTGACGGTGTCCCAGGATGCGGCGGGGCGCTGGTTCGTGTCCTTGCTGTGCGAAGATCCCACCGTCGCGCAGCTCCCCACCGTCGAGGCAGCGGTCGGCATTGACGCGGGTCTGGATCACCTGGTGACGCTCTCCACCGGGGAGAAGATCACCAATCCGAGGAATGAGCGTCGAGACCGAGCCCGGCTCGCCCGTGCCCAGCGAGAGATGTCCCGCAAGGCCAGGGGTGACGGGGCGAATCGGGCCAAGGCCCGGCGGAAGGTCGCCAAGATCCACGCCCGCATCACCGACCGTCGCCGAGACGGTCTGCACAAGCTCACCACTCGTCTCCTGCGTGAAAACCAAACGCTCGTGATCGAGGACCTGACCGTGCGCAACATGGTCAAGAACCGCGGCCTCGCCCGCGCCATCAGCGATGCCGCATGGCGAGAGCTGCGGACGATGCTGGAGTACAAGTGCGCCTGGCACGGGCGGAACCTCGTGGTGGTGGACCGCTGGTTCCCCTCCACCAAGCTGTGCTCCGCCTGCGGCGCCTTGGCAGAAAAGATGCCGCTGAACGTCCGCGCCTGGACGTGTACTGACTGTGGCACGGCCCATGACCGGGACGTGAACGCGGCGAGGAACCTTCTGGCCGCCGGGCTGGCGGTGACAGTCTGTGGAGCTGATGTAAGACCTCAACGGAAAACTCCGGGCGGGCAGTCGGCGATGAAGCAGAAACCCTCACGGCGCGAGCTGTGAGAATCTCCTCGTTCGCGAGGAAGAGAAGTCAAGACGCCAGTCCTTCGGCGAGGGGGCCCAGCGCGAGGGCGGGGAAGTAGGTCAGGCCGGTGATGATCAGGATCGAGCCGGTCAGCAGGCCGGTGAAGAGGGGTTTCTCCGTGCGGAGGGTGCCCGCGGTGGCCGGTGTCGGTGTCTGTTCGGCGAGCGAGCCGGCCAGTGCGAGGACGAAGACCATCGGCAGGAAGCGGCCGAGGAGCATCGCCAGGCCGATGGTGGTGTTGAACCACTGGGTGTCGGCGTTGAGCCCGGCGAAGGCCGAACCGTTGTTGTTGGCGCCGGAGGTGTAGGCGTACAGGATCTCCGAGAAGCCGTGCGCGCCGGTGTTGGTCATGGAGTGGGGCGGGGTGGGCAGGGCCATCGCGGCGGCGGTGAAGCACAGCACCAGCGCCGGGGTGATGAGGATGTAGCAGGCGGCCAGCTTGATCTGACGGGTGCCGATCTTCTTGCCCAGGTACTCCGGCGTGCGGCCGACCATCAGCCCGGCGAGGAACACCGCGATGATCGCCATGATCAGCATCCCGTACAGGCCGGAGCCCACGCCGCCGGGCGCGATCTCGCCCAGCTGCATGCCCAGCATCGTGATGCCGCCGCCGAAGCCGGTCAGCGAGGAGTGGAAGGCGTCCACGGCACCGGTCGAGGTCAGCGTGGTGGAGACCGCGAAGAGGGCGGAGCCGCCGATGCCGAACCGGGTCTCCTTGCCCTCCATCGCGCCGCCCGCGGCCTGGAGCGCCGGGCCGCCGTGGTGGAACTCCGTCCACATCATCAGCGCCACGAAGCCCAGCCAGATGACGCCCATGGTCGCCAGCAGCGCGTAGCCCTGCTTGAGGGAGCCGACCATGCGGCCGAAGGTGCGGGTCAGGGCGAAGGGGATGAGCAGGATCAGGAAGATCTCGAAGAGGTTGGTGAAGCCGTCGGGGTTCTCGAAGGGGTGGGCGCTGTTGGCGTTGGCGAGGCCGCCGCCGTTGGTGCCCAGCTCCTTGATGACCTCCTGGGAGGCGTAGGCGCCGCCCTGCCACTGCTGGTGGCCGCCCAGGAACTGGCCGACCTCGTGAATGCCGGCGAAGTTCTGGATCGCGCCGCAGGCGACCAGGACGAGCGCGCCGAGCACCGAGATCGGCAGCAGGATGCGGACGGTGCCGCGCACCAGGTCGGCCCAGAAGTTGCCCAGTTCGCCGGTGCGGGACCGGGCGAAGCCGCGTACGAGGGCCACGGCGACGGCCATGCCGACCGCCGCCGAGACGAAGTTCTGCACCGCCAGGCCGCCGGTCTGCACGACGTGGCCCATGGCCTGTTCGCCCGCGTACGACTGCCAGTTGGTGTTGGAGACGAAGGAGGCGGCGGTGTTGAACGCCTGGTCCGGGTCGATCGAGGCGAAGCCGAGCGAGCCGGGCAGGGAGCCCTGGAGCCGCTGCAGCAGGTAGAGGAAGAGGACGCCGGCCGCGGAGAAGGCCAGCACGCCGCGCAGGTACGCGGGCCAGCGCATCTCCGTGTCCGGGCGGGCGCCGATGCCCTGGTAGATCCACTTCTCCACCCGCAGGTGGCGCGGGGAGGAGTAGACCCGGGCCATGTAGTCACCGAGCGGGCGGTACGCGAGCGCCAGCGCGGCTATGAGTACCAGCAGTTGGAGCACGCCGGCAAGTACGGGGCTCATGTCTGTGCTCAGAACCTCTCGGGATCGATGAGGGCGAGGACGAGATAGCCCAGCAGGGCGACGGCCACGACGAGGCCGACGATGTTTTCGGTGGTCACAGCTTTGCGACCCCCTTGGCGACGAGGGCCACCAGCGCGAAGACCGCGAGCGTGGTGACGACGAAGGCCACGTCGGCCATGGAGAGCTCCTGATTGAGGTAGGTCGGGAAATGAACGGATGGTGAGAGCAAAGCGCCGTTTTGAGCCATCCCCGTGCCCGTTGACGGCTCCCTTACGAGCGGCGGCCCGCCCTTGACGCAACCCATACGCGCCCCGCTCCGAGCCGCGGAAAACCGGTGCGGAGGGTGGCGGGGCTATCGGCCGACGTCGCGCCTGCTGAGGTCGGCCAGGGTTTCGCGGCGTACCAGCAGCCGGGCCTCGCCGCCTGCCACGGCGACCACCGGCGGACGGCCGACGAGGTTGTACGCGGAGGCCATGGACAGGTGATAGGCGCCCGCAGCCGGTACGGCGAGCAGGTCGCCGGGCCGGATGTCGCCGGGCAGCGGGACCCCGGCGGCGAGCACATCGCCCGCCTCGCAGTGCCGGCCGACCACGGTCACCGGGGCGGGCTCGGCGGGGGAGTGCCGGCCCACCAGGCGCGGCGCGTAGCGCACCCCGTAGAGCGCGGGCCGCGGGTTGTCGCTCATCCCGCCGTCCACGGCGACGAAGGTGCGCGCTTCGGTGCGCTTGACCGCGAGCACCCGGTACAGCGCGACGCCCGCGGGGCCCGCGACGGCCCGGCCCGGTTCGATGACGAGCCGGGGCACGGTGAGCCCGGCCGCCGCGCAGCTCTCGATCAGCTCGTTGCGTACCTTTCCGGCGAGCGCGGGGACGTCCAGCGCGGGCTCGCCCGGCCGGTAGGCGATGCCGTGCCCGCCACCGAGGTCCAGCTCGCGCGGCACCATGCCGTGGGTGTCGCGGATGCGGGCCATCAGCCCCACCATCCGGCGCACCGCCGCGAGATAGGGCTTGGCGCTGGTGATCTGTGATCCCAAGTGGCAGTGCAGACCGGCCAGTTCGAGAGACGGCTGGGCCAGCACCCGGGCGACGGCGTGCTGCGCGCTGCCGTCCGCGACCGACAGGCCGAACTTCTGCCCCTCGGTACCGGTACGGATCTTCTCGTGCGCCCCGGCGGCGATGCCGGGCACCACTCGGATCATGACTTTGAGGCGGTCCCGGCCGCCACCGGCGGCGGCCGCCAGCCGGGCGATTTCCGAGGGGCTGTCGATGACGATGCGGCCCACACCGAGGCGCAGCGCGGCCTCTAGGTCGTGCGGGCTCTTGGCGTTGCCGTGCAGCACGATGCGCTCGGGCGGGACGCCGGCGGCCACCGCGAGTTCCAGCTCGCCCGCCGAGCAGACGTCCAGGCCGAGTCCTTCCTCGGCCACCCAGCGCGCCATGGCCCGGCACAGGAACGCCTTGGCCGCGTACAGGATGTCGGCGTCCGGGAACGCCTGCGCATACGTACGGCAGCGGGCCCGTACGTCGTGCTCGTCGAGCAGGTAGAGGGGCGTGCCGAAGCGTTCGGCGGCCGCTGCGAGCGGCACCCCGCCCACCGCCAGGTCGCCCGAGGGCAGCGGCACGGTGGTGGTGGGCCAGACGGACAGCTCGTACGGGCCGGCCGGCGCAGCCGAGGTGGGTGGCAGGTCGACGGTGGTCATGAGGCGCGTCCCCGGACGAGGAACGGGCCGGCGGGCGCGGTGGCGCGGGCCGGAGCGGCGGAACGAGCCGGAGTGGTGGTGCGGGCCGGATCGGTGGCGCGGGCCGGAGCGGTGGAACGGGGCCCGGCGGCGGCGCGGGGTCCGTCGGCGGTGCGGGGGTTCGGGGCCGTGAAGCGGGGGTCGACGGTGACGCGGGTGATGCCCAGCGGCGCGGTGAGGGCGCGCAGCGCCGGTTCGGCCAGCCGGATCCACGGCTGGCCGGGACCGAGCGCCGAGACCAGCCCGCGCTCGGTGGTGAAGCCGACGGCGGTACGGCCGCCGAGGGGCGTACGGCACAGGCGGGCCGTGTACCCCATGGGTCCCGGCCGGACCGGTACGTACAGCGGTCCGTCCGGGACGGGTTCGAGGGGCTCCGGGTCGTCGGTGAGCGCGGTGTCCGCCATGGTGTTCTCCCCTTGAGGCGCGGGCTTGAAGGCGATGGCCCCGGCACGGTGAGGGCGTGCCGGGGCCATCGCCGACGCTATGCCCGGGGAAACGGGCGGACCGGCGGTCCATGACGCGACGCTGACGGGGGAGGGGCCGCTCCTGACGGGATGCTGACGCATCGCGAGTCCTGCCGGCGGGTTGCCTCCGCTTCCGGGGCCCGGTGGGGCGGCGGCGCCATACAGTGACGCACCGTCAGCGGACCGTCAACGCTCGGCCTGTACCGCATCAGCAGCGCATCAGTACGGCGTCAAAGCGAGAGGCATTCGCCGGCCGGCTCTCTAGCGTCGGCACCATGGACATGGACCGCATCCACGAATGTCCGCAGCCGCCGGACGCCGTGGCCCACGACTGCCGGTGGGCCGCCGGGTTACGGGACGCCTGCCTGTGCGCCGCCACGCTGCTGGGGCTCCTGCTGCTGCTCGACGGCGGTACGGGGCGGCTCACCCCGCCGCGTGCCGTGCTGTGGGCCGGGCTCGCGGCGCTGCTGTTCGCCGTGCTGCTGCCGCCCCGCGTCAGCGCGGGGCCCGGCTGGCTGGCCGTGCACGGGCTGCTGGGGGAGCGGCGGGTCAGGACCGACCTGCTGGTGTCGGTGCGCCGGCTGGACGGCGTCGCGCAGCGGCTGGTGCTGCGCGACATGCGCGGCGGCCGGGTCGAGATCGACCCGGCCGTGCTCACCGGCGATCCCGCGCTCTGGCGGTTCGTCGCGGCGGGCGCCCGGACGTCGGCCGAGCGCGGGCTGCTGCTGTGCGGCACGGTGGCCATGCGGCAGCTGGCGCGGCACGTCGACAGCGAGACGGCGCGCCTGGTCTTCAAGGTGTCGGGGCTGCGGTAGGCCGCCGGTACGTCATCGTCCTGGGTACGTCGTCCTCGCTACGTCCTCGGTACGTCATCGTCCGTGGCCCGCCGTGCCGCGTCAGCGGTCCCGGCGCCGTTCCGTGTCCCGGTCCTCGTCCTCGCCCTCCGCCTGCGAGGGCGTCGTACGGGGCACGTCGCGGTCCCGGCCGCGCTCGGCGCCGCTCCGCTGCCCCCGCGTCTTCTCCGGCCCCTGGCGCTCGCCTTCCGCCTGCGAGGGCGTGGGCGTCTGGTCCTGCGGCTCTCTGTCCCGCATGTGCGGCCTCCCGGTCGATATCCCGGCCCCGGTCCTGCCCGGTTCCTGCCCGCGTTCCTGTCGGCGTTCCTGTCCGGATCGCGGTCGTCGAGTACCCGGACAGGAATCCGTACAAACCGAGCCAAACGCGCCGTACGCAGGGGGTCGCGTCAGGGGCTTGGGCGCAGGCTCATCAGCCCTCCGAGGGGCTTGGGCGCGGGCTCTCAGCCCTCCGCGAGCGCCTTGATGCCGGTCAGGGTCGCCTCCATGCCCGCGCGCAGCTCGGCGAGCCGGGCCTCGATCAGCTGCTCCTCCCGGTCGGGCAGGCGGGCGATGATGACGCTGAGCCCGGAGGCGCCGGGGCCGACGCGTACGGAGTGCCGCAGCAGGACGTGGTCGGAGGCCGTCTCCAGCTCGAAACGCCAGGTCGCCATCGCTTGCGCGGGGTCCGCCACCGGCGCGCCGAACCGGCCGCCGGCGTCCAGGACGGCCCAGCCGAACTCGCGCTCGGCGGCGACCGCCACGATCTGCGAGACGGTCTGCCACTCGCCGATCTTCGGGTGGCGGTTGTGTCCCGTGAAGCGTGCGCCGGGCGCGGGCGCGGTGGCGCCGTCGAGCCATTCCACGCGGTGCAGTTCGGGGCTCAGCCGGGCGGGCAGGCCGATGTCGCTGACCAGCTCCCAGACCCGCGGCGCGGCCGCCGCGATCCGTATCTCGCACTCGGCCGCCGGGCCGTCCGCATAACGCATCGTGTGTCCTCGTCTCCCTCGGTCGAGGAGAAGGTACTGGCCGCGGGGCCCGGCGGCAGCGGCGGGGTGGCCCCCATGGAGCCCGCCACCTACGTGCGCCACATACACGCTCGGCTCGGGCAGCACCGTGACCGTGCGGACGGGGGCCCCGCGGGAGGCCGCGAGCGTTGCGGGACGCCTCCGGGCGCGTGATGATGGCTGCCTGGGAGCGGCGGCGCCGGGCGCGGCGCGCCGGCCACAAGGGAGCGAGCCATGGCCGAACCGGGTGACCTGCGGCAGACGTACGCATTCAGCTGCACCGGATGCGGACACGCCTGGAAGCAGACCTACGACATCGTGATCGTCACCGACCTCGCGGGCGAGCGCTCCCAGGAGTACCGCATCGAAGGGCGCAGGGTGCGTTCCCCGCTGACCTCGCCGGTCTGCCCGCACTGCGAGAGCCGGCGGGTGCACGCGGTGCCGGTCGGGCTGGCCGAGCGGGCCCTCCAGGCGGAGACCGCGCCGCAGTCCAGCCCCGAGCGCCATGAGCACACGCCGCACATGCCGCACGGCCCCCATTTCCACCTGCGGCGCCACTCCGGCCGGACGCGCACGGAGGGCGACCCCGCGCAAAGCCGTATCCAGAGCCGTACGCAGGACCGCGCGGACCTGAAGGACGAGCCGCCCGCTCCGTAAGGCAGTCGCTAGGGGCTGACCGCCAGCACCAGATATGCCGCCAGCAGGGCCAGGTGGACGCCGCCCTGGAGGGGCGTGGCGCGCCCCGGGATGACCGTCAGGGTGCCGACGACCACGGTGAGGGCGAGCAGCACCATGTGTGTCGCGCCGAGTCCGAGGACGAGCGGGCCCTTCAGCCAGATGGACGCCGCGGCGACCGCGGGAATGGTCAGGCCGATGCTCGCCATGGCCGAGCCGAGCCCGAGGTTCAGACTGGTCTGCACGCGGTCGCGGGTGGCGGCCCGTACCGCCGCGATGGTCTCCGGCAGGAGTACCAGCAGCGCGATCACCACGCCGACCACCGAGGACGGCAGCCCCGCCGAGGCCACCCCGGCCTCGATCGTCGGGGACACCGCCTTGGCCAGCCCGACCACGCCGACCAGCGCGAGGGCCAGCAGGCCCAGGCTGGTCAGGGCGGTGCGCCGGGTGGGCGGATCGGCGTGGTCGTCCTCGTCGATCACCGTGCCGGACGCGGTCACCGGGAGGAAGTAGTCCCGGTGCCGCACGGTCTGGGTGGTGACGAAGAGCCCGTAGAGCACCACGGCCGCGAGCGCGGCGAAGATCAGCTGTGCCGGTGCGAACTCCGGGCCCGGTTTGCTCGTGGTGAACGTCGGCAGGACGAGGCTGAGCCCGGCCAGCGTGGCCACGGTCCCGAACGCCGCGCCCGTGCCCTCCGGGTTGAACACCGCGACCCGCCGCCGCAGGGCGCCCACCAGCAGGCAGAGTCCGACGATGCCGTTGCAGGTGATCATCACGGCGGCGAAGACGGTGTCGCGGGCGAGCGAGGCGGACTTGTCCCCGCCGTCGGTCATCAGGGTGAGGATGAGCGCGACCTCGATGATGGTCACCGCGACGGCGAGCACGAGCGACCCGAACGGCTCGCCCACCCGGTGGGCCACCACCTCGGCGTGGTGCACCGCCGCGAGCACCGCGCCGGCCAGGAAGCACGCCACGAGGGCCACGACCGGACCGGGCAGCGAACGGCCCCAGGCGAGCGCGAGCAGGACGACGGCGAGTACGGGGAGGGCGGCGGTCCAGTGGCCGGCGACCGCCCGGACGGTACGCAGCATGGCTCGACCTTCTCAGATCACCCGGCGGGCTGCGCGCGGAAGTGGGGCGCGTCCGCCCCTTCCGTATTACTGGAACACGTTCTACCGTGCGGGCGACCCCACGGGCCGTCAGTCCACGGCAGGGACGGGCCGTCAGACCGGGACAGGAGGGGCCGTGCACCTCGAATACACGCCCGAACAGCAGCGGCTGCGCGCCGAACTGCGGACCTACTTCGCCCAACTGGTGCCGGACAACGCGTACGCGCGGTACGCGGCGCCCGCCGAACGGAAACGCTTCTACCGCGAGACGGTCCGCCGCCTGGGCGCCGAGGGCTGGCTCGGCGTCGGCTGGCCGAAGGAGTACGGAGGCCGCGGCCTCACGCCGATGGAGCAGTTCGTCTTCTTCGACGAGGCGGCCCAGGCGGGCGTGCCGCTGCCCCTGATGGCGCTGAACACCGTCGGCCCGACGATCATGAAGTACGGCACCGACGAGCAGAAGGCGTACTTCCTGCCGAGGATCCTCTCCGGCGAGATCGACTTCGCGATCGGGTACAGCGAACCCGACGCGGGCACCGACCTGGCGGCCCTGAAGACCCGCGCGGTGCGGGACGGGGACTCCTACGTCGTCAACGGGCAGAAGATCTGGACCACGAACGGGGACACCGCCGACTGGGTGTGGCTGGCCGTCCGCACCGACCCCGAAGCGCCGCCCCACAAGGGCATCAGCATGCTCCTCGTCCCCACCAGTGACCCCGGCTACTCCTGCACCCTCATCAACACCCTCGCCGGCCACGACACCACCGCGAGCTACTACGAGGACGTCCGCGTCCCCGTGAGCCGCCGGGTCGGCGCGGAGAACGAGGGCTGGCGCATCATCACCAACCAGCTCAACCACGAGCGCGTCACCCTCGCCGCGCACGGCACGATGGCCATCCGCGCGCTGCACGACGTCCAGCGCTGGGCCATGGACACCAAGCTCGCCGACGGCCGGCGCGTCATCGACCTGGGCTGGGTCCGCACCCGGCTGGCCCGCACCCACACCAGGCTGGACGCCCTGAAGCTGCTGAACTGGCGAATGGTCGACGCGCTCCAGCGCGCCGCCCTCACCCCGCAGGACGCCTCCGCCGTCAAGGTGTACGGCTCCGAGGCGCGCCGCGACGCCTACGCCTGGCTGCTGGAGGTGGTCGGCGCGGCCGGGCCGCTGAAGGAGGGCTCGGCGGGCGCGGTGCTCCATGGGGAACTGGAGCGCGGTTACCGCTCCGCCGTCATCTTCACCTTCGGCGGCGGGAACAATGAGATCCAGCGGGAGATCATCTCCTGGATCGGCCTGGGGATGCCCCGCGTGCGACGGTGACACGGTGTTGCGACCAGCAGACCGGACTGAATGTGTCCGCGGGCGAAGCCGTTGCCCTGGAGAGCTCCAGCGCCGGCTAGCGCCCAGACTCGCGGACATGTGGCCGTCGCAAGTGTCATAAGCATCCCATGAGGCACCTCAGCATCATGCGCGTGGTGGAGCCCCTGTATGCCCACTCCTATGCGCAAAGATTCCTTGCTCTGTCCGCTTTCAGACAAACTGCCAAGGGCGTGCTCTGGCTAAGTTGCGCCGTGTCTCGGTTTGCGGCGGCATCCTGTGCTGCACGTTCCGTCGGTCCCGTCCGTGTGAGGCGAGAGGTCTTCCTGCGCGATGGCCTGTTCCAGCTGGGTAGGAATTTCGGATTCCGATATGTAGCAAATACTTTCGATTGCGAGGTCTCATGCCCGCGCCCACCCTGATGTGTCGAATATGCCGCCGGCGCCTGCTGCTCAGCTGTGCGGGCGCAACTTCATGGGGGACACGTCGGACATCATGCAGGTCGCGGGTGTCGGAGCTGCCGCTTTGGTCACCGAGATGGTCAAGAGCACCTGGGATTCCGTACGGGGAGTCGTGGCGCGACTGCTGCACCGGGACGGTGAACAGGGCGCGGACCAAGTGCTGCGGCTCGTTGACACGGCCCGGCAGCAACTCGTCGACAGTCCCGAGAACGAGCGCGCCTCGGTGGAGGAACGGCTGCGCGGTGAGCTGATGATTCAGTTGGCAGCCTTCCTGCAGCGGCATCCGGACGCAACAGCGGAGCTGCAGGAGTTCGCGGACCAGGTCCAGGGGCCGGACGAGGCGCCCGGGGCCCGCACGAGCGTGCACCACAACACCAACAGCCAGGTCGTCATCTCCGCTGGCGCGATCAATGCCTCGGGCGGGTTCCACTACCGCACGCCGGAGGCAGGCCAGTGAGCGACGACTCCACCTTCGGCCCCGTACCGCCTCCGCCCGGTCCGCCTGCTCCACCCGCCGCTCCACCTGCTCCCGGATTCCGTGTGGACGTGGGCAACAACCAGAACTCGAAGATCATCGTGGCGGCTGGGTCCGTCACCATGACCAGCAAACCTCAGCTGCCCGTGGCGGACATCCCCCAAGCCGAACTTGATGTCGTGGAGCTGGCCTGGGTGGACTTGAGCGCCCGGGACGAGAAGGTCCGGACGGCGGACGAGGCCATCGAACGCCTCACTCGCGAAGCGTCACGCTTGGCCGTCGTAGCCGGCCCCTTCGGCTACGGCAAGCGCACCGCCGGGCTCAAGGCCCTGGCGGAGGTCTCCCGAAGAGAGAAGGAGACGCGGGGCAAGCCTCTGACCCTGCAGGAGATCCGCCCCGACTGGGAACGACCGGGCTCGCCCGACATCTCCGTGTTGCCCGACGAACCAGGTAGGGGCTACTTGCTGGACGTCGCGGCCGAGATCGGCTCGTGGCACAACCCCGGCAACGTGGCCGAACAGCTGATCAGCTACGCGGAAAAGCTCGTCTACCTGGGTTCGTACCTGGTTGTGATCGCTGACGACCACGGGTGGCCGGACGACTCGGGAGCACTCGCCCGCGTAGTCGTCCGCACGACGACACGGCCTTCCGCACTCCGCGTGGCCAAGGCGCACTTGGAGTCGGTGCACCGCAAACCGGACCGGGTCCGATTGCTGAGCACGACCACCGGGAATGTCGAGCAGGCCAGTTCAGCCGCACATCTACTTAACGACAGCAGCCGCCCGGCAGACGGTGTACGCCTCGCCGCCGCGCTCGCCGACGGCGACGGAACCCCCGAGAGCCTCAAGACGGCCCTGGGCACGTTCCAGCAGTGGCACAAAGATGTCCAAGGAGTTTTCAAGGCAACGGACGAGGCCCCGGAAGACCGAGCCCTGCTCGTCTCTGCCCTCTTCCTCGACGGTAAGGATGCGCTGACCATCCAGAGCGGTGCCCGACTCCTGCTCAGAGAGCCCGACAAGACGGATGTCCGCGCGATTCTGACCGGACCCGACCTGACCACCCGCTTGAAGAAGATGGGAGCCAAGGTCACCGGTCGCACTGTCACCCTCGAACACAAGCCCGGTTACGCCCGAGCTGTTCTGCTGCACCTGTGGCAACAGCGCGCCGACATCCACCCGCCCCTGCTGAAGTGGCTCGACACCGTCACCGCCCCGAAGGGACTCGCTGCCGACCGGCTGGCCGACATCGGCGACCTCCTGGTCGAACTGGCCATCGCCGAGAACGACATCCGCGTGATCGACCAGATCCACGCCTGGATCGACAAGGGCGACAACAGCACCGAACATCGCGAGCTGATCGCCCGCGTCCTCACCGTCGCAGCCGAATCCGACACGTTGGGGGCAGAGGTCCGCGCCCTGCTGCTGGACTCGGCGCATGACGCATCCCAGGCCGTGGCCACGGTCGTCGCATTGGTCTGCCAGGGTGAGTTCGCCGAACACTACCCACGCCAGTCACTTGTGCGACTGCGGCACATCCTCGACCGGCCCGGTACTGACGAGGCCGTGCTGACGGCGCAGGACGCGCTGCGGGACATCGCCGCCCGTGAAGGTCAGTTGCCACGCGTGTGGAGCACCGTCATCAAGTGGGCCACCGAGAAGAAGCATTTGGCGGGCCACCGGGCGTTCCTCTCACTCCTGGACCCGAGCGTCGACCCGTACGTCCTACAGGTCATGCTCGCCGCCGCCCAACAGGATGCCGACATCAAGGAAGCCCTGGTGGAGGGCTGGAACGTGGCCCTGGCCGACTCCCGGGTCGACGTCGAATGCCGGGGCCTCCTCGTCGCCTGGGCCCGAGCACGGGAATCGGAGCAGGTGCCGGAAGACACCATCACCGAAATCCTGAACGAAGTCGTGGTGCAGCACCTGTACTCCACGCCCATCTCGGCCCTGATCTTCGGCGAACCCGGCGTGGCCAATGACTCGGCCGTCATCGAACTGCGAAAGGACCTCAGGCTGCCGCCGTCACTCTCCGCGGCCCTTCCCGACGAGCCCACATCCGCGAGGTCCTGACGGTGGCGATCTCCCGATGGGCACGACGCCGCACCCGTAGACGGGTGCGGCGTGGCCTGACCCGCTTCGACGCCCGACTGCGAAGTTCCTGTCCCGGCATAGCCTTCACATCCCGGATCACAGCCCGTGTCCTCACCGAGCCCCCCTTCCCGGATACGGACGAGGGGATCGTGAGCGCTGCACGAACAGCGCTGAGGACTGCCGCGGAAGATGTGTCCAAGACGTGCGATCCGGCGGACCTGGCAACCGCATACGACCGTGTCGCAAACCACCTGAACCGAGAGCGCACGTTGCCCACTGAGCCGCCCGTCGTCTTCCGGGCCGAGCTCACTCTCGATCTGCTGTCCGACGACAGGGAAGCTGTCGCGGCCCTGCTCGCAGCGCAGCGCAAGCAAGCCACAGCAGACATCCTGCGCCAGCAGAAGGCGAAGGCGGTAGCGGCGGAACTCGCCGACCCCGCTGCCCTGCTGGTTCGTTGGGTCGAGCGGGACGACGCCGACTGGTCGAAGATCCCCTCACTCACCGGGGAGGTGAAAACGCTAGCGGAAGTCTTCGCGCAGTACCGTCCGGAACACGAGCGGACGGTCGAGTATCAGGCCGTTGAAGTCCTGCGCGAGTTCCTGAGCAGTTTCCCTGACCACGCTCAAAAGCGCATGCTCTACACGCTCCTGGCAGCCGGCATGGAGGGCGCACAGCGTCCCCACCACGCAGCGAAGGTCCAGGCGATACTCAACGGGCGTGCGCTCCCCGACGCTTCAGGCAACGTATGAACTACTCCTCGAAGCGCGCTCACTTGTGGTGCTCGCCGGCGTCACGGATGAAGACCTCTCTGTGGCGGTGCCTGCTCGCACCGCGTACGAGCTGGCGAGCCTGGCGACTGACACGATCCCCCGACGGGAACGTCAGCTTCGACGCCGCCTGGCGGCGCGTCCGCATCGACCTGTACCCCGACGAGATGCCCTACCGACACCATGGTCACCTGCCGGAAGGTGCCAACCCACATAGCCCTCGACTACCGGACACGTAGTCCGGTACGCCGCGGGATGACGCGGGCGTGGCGCAAGCTCATCAGGAGGGCGTCACGGCACCCTCCTCATTCTCTTCGCGAGGGCCCTTCTGGCTGTCCAACTAAGCGAAAAGACCGCCGTAGTTAGCTCCAATCAGCAGGCCCCAGAGCTCCATCAGGCGCCCATTGTCAGTGCTGACTCGTACCTTGGTGCGTATGGCAGAACCTGACAGCACGACGGATTCCGCTCGCCGGAGCGCGATCGAGGCCGAGTTGAGACGGCTTGAAGAAAGCGCTCTGTACAGCGGGCAGATGCAGTTCGAGATGACCAAGCAGTGGCGCGGCATCAACCTCTGGCTCGGCCTGCCCGCGAGCGGGTTGGCGGCTATCTCGGGCACCGTCGCTCTCGTCTCGGCCACGGGACGGGTAGCAGCTGGTGTTATCGCTCTCGTGGCGTCCGGCTTCGGCGCCGTCCTCACCACGGTTAACGCCTCGCACCGGATGAACCAGGCCGCGGCGTCCGCCAACTCCTATCTCGAGATTCAGACCGCGGCTCGCCAGACCAGGGAAGTCGACCTGCCGTACTTGGCCATTGATGAGGCACGGCAGGTACTGGCCGAGATCACAACGCGGCGGGATGAGCAGAACAAGACTGCTGAGCCGCCGAACAGACGGGCCTACAAGAAGGCCCGCCGCAACATCGGCAGCGGTGGACAGACCTATGCCGTCGACGAGACGACAACACCGACAGGACGGTAGAACACGCGATGGCATTCTCGGTATCCCAGAGCTTCGACATCTTCCTGGAACGACTGACACCTTTGCAGAGTGAGCGGGACGCCAAGGCGCGGCATCGACGCAGCGTCGAAATCTCACTGACGAACTCTGCCCGGTTCAGCGTCCAGCTCTTCCGCGAGTCTGGTTCGTTCGGGCACGGAACCGGTGTCCGCAATCACTGCGATGTCGACCTGCTTGTCAGTATGAGTGCGAACCGGCCCACGTCCGAGACCGCCCTGCTCTGGGTGAAGGAGACGTTGCAGACCAGTTTCCCGACCACCGTCGTACAGATCCGGCGCCCCACCGTCGCCGTCATGTTCGCCGACGGGGCGGAGAAGTGGGAGATCCTTCCCGGCTTTCGTACCTCACCCGCGGATCGCACACCGGTCTATGACATTCCCGAGCCGACCAGCGGATGGATGAGTTCCGCTCCTACTGCGCACCTGGAGTACGTCAACGAGATCAACCAGCGCGATGGCATCCGCGGCGGCGCGAAGAGGTTGGCCCGGCTCGCCAAAGCCTGGAAGTACTTCAACACGGTACCGGTCTCCTCGTTCTACCTGGAGATGCGCGCAGCCCAGTACATGGAGGTGCAGACCTCCTTCCGGCCCCTTGTCCACCTTTGTGGCTACTTTGAATGGCTGGACAAGATTCAGTTGGCGGACATGAACGACCCGA
The DNA here is from genome assembly GCF_040301705.1 of Streptomyces sp. NPDC000151. Lineage (NCBI taxonomy): Bacteria > Bacillati > Actinomycetota > Actinomycetes > Kitasatosporales > Streptomycetaceae > Streptomyces > Streptomyces sp. NPDC000151. The sequence goes on from NZ_JBEPFC010000023.1 coordinate 57,901, forward strand.
AGGGGGAGGCGAGTCGGTTCACCGCGTGCTCTGGCACGGCGACGCGGGCGAGCACCTTGTCGAAGCTACACACTGCTGCGACGCGGGCTCGAAAGGCCCTCGATGTCGAACAGGCAGGGAATATTTCTTCGGCCTTCGAGTACTTGAGCCTGCTGTTTAATGGCCGGTTCCCCAGACGTTGACTGTGACTCCGCCTCCGCAGCCTGGCTCCGCGCACATCAGCCGGGGCGACACGAAGATGCACCCCAGCCTTCTCTCTTCTCCGCCTCCAGCCCGTATCGAACGTGCATGCCTCGAGGCGGAGTCGCGGAGGGAACCAGCTGTCGTGTACCAATGTGCCAACTAAATCGCCTAGTCCAGGGCGAAAGCTGCTGAATCTAGTTGACATAACCGCAGGTCAGGAACGTGCCAAAGTGTCAATTACCGAGCCTGGTCACACACGGCGGAGGGCGGTACGGCGATGGCGTACGAGGACCGCGCGGCGGATCCCGGCCTCTACGGTCCGGACTCGGTGACCTGGCAGCTGCACGGCGATCCCGTGATGTGGATCGCCGGTGTCCGGGCGCTGTACCTCCAGGCGCTGCACCCGAGGGCGGTGCGCGGCGTCATGCAGAACAGCGACTTCCGCAAGGACGCCTGGGGGCGGCTGATGCGTACCGCGGGCTTCGTCGGCACCACCACCTTCGGGACGACCGAGGCCGCCGAGCGGGCCGGTGCCGCGGTTCGCCGCATCCACCGCGCGTTGTCCGTCACCGACCCCGCCACCGGGGAGCGGTATCCGGTCGACGAGCCGCGGCTGCTCCTGTGGGTGCACTGCGCCGAGATCGACTCCTACCTGGAGGTCGTCCGCCGTTCCGGCCATCCCGCGGCCGACGCCCTTCAAGGGGCCGTGGGTGACGCGTACATACGGGAGAACCGCACCGCCGCCCGCCTGGTGGGGCTCGATCCGGCCACCGTGCCCGCGGACCGTGCCCAGCTTGCCGCGTACTTCGAAGGGGTGCGGTCCGAGCTGGCCGCCACCCCGGAGGCGGCGGCCGTCGACGACTTCCTGCGGCGCCCGCCGGCGCCCCTCCCGCTGGTCCCCGTACGCGCGCTGCTGTGGCGGCGGGTGGCCTCGCTGGCGTACGAGGCGCTCCCTCCGTACGCGCACGAGCTGTACGGCAGGCCGGTGCCGCCCCCTGCGGCCGTCGACCGGCGGCTGCGCGCCGCCGGACGCGTACTGCGGGCGGTCCCGCCGACCGTGCGCTGGCAGCTGCCGCCGAAGCACATCCTGCGTGCGGTGGCCAGACTCGGACCCGGCACCCGCCCGTCGGCCTACAAGCTGTGCCGCCCGGCCGCCATACTGAGGGCTCACGGTGCTCAGGGGGAGCCACAGGAGTGACGACGGGGACGGGGGGCGGCAGCAGGCGATGGGGGAAAGCAGGCTGATCCACGGCCGTTACCGGCTGATCGATCTGATCGGGCGCGGGGGGATGGGCGAGGTGTGGCGGGCCCGGGACGAGTCCCTGGGCCGCCAGGTCGCGGTGAAGTGCCTCAAGCCGCTGGGGCAGCAGCAGGACCCGTCGTTCATGCGGGTGCTGCGCGAGCGGTTCCGGCGCGAGGCGCGGGTGGCCGCCGGCCTGCAGCACCGCGGCATCACCGTCGTGCACGACTTCGGCGAGGACGACGGCATTCTGTACATCGTCATGGAGCTGCTGGACGGGCGCAATCTCAGCCAGCTTCTGGAGGACAACCGCCAGGACCCGCTGCCCGTGCCGGACTTCGTCGACATCGCCGACCAGGTGTCGGCGGCGCTCGCGTATACGCACGAGCAAGCGGTCGTGCACCGGGATCTGAAGCCCGCGAACATCGTCCGGATAGCGGACGGCACGGTGAAGATCTGCGACTTCGGCATCGCCCGGCTCGGCCACGACATCGGCTTCACCGCCCGCCTCACCGGCACCGGCGTCGCCATGGGCACCCCGCATTACATGTCGCCCGAACAGATCGCGGGCGGCACCATCGACCACCGCAGCGACCTGTACTCGCTGGGCTGCGTGCTGTACGAACTGGCCACTGGTGTCCCGCCGTTCGAATTCGACGACGCCTGGGCCGTGCTCGTCGGCCACCGCGACACCGCGCCCGAACCGCTCCGCAAGCGCCGTCCCGACCTCCCCGAGCCCTACGAGCGCATCGTCCTGGACCTGCTCGCCAAGGACCCCGACGACCGCCCGCGCGACGCCGCTGAACTGGGCAAGCGCATCGCCACCGCCCGCGCCCCGCAGTCGGCCGCCGCCTCCGGGCTGCCCGCCTGGACCGCCGGCATGCGGATCGGGGCCGGCGCGCGGCCGGCCCGCGCGCCCCGCACGCCGTCCCGCGGCGCCGTCGGCGAGCTCACCGGCTCCTGGACCGCCGGCTTCGAGCCGCGCCGAACGGAGAGCACCCCGCCCGCCAGGGAACGCCCCACCCCCTCGCCCGCGACGCTCGCCGCGCTCGCCGGCCGGCACAACGCCGGGCTGAGCCTGGGCCGGCTCGGCCGGTGGGAGGAGGCGGGCGAGGTGCATCGCGCGGTCGCCGCCGAACGGGAACACGTGCTCGGGCCCGACCACCGCGACACCCTCGCCAGCCGCTTCGAAGTGGCCTTCACGCTCTCGCGCTCGGGCCGCTTCGCCGACGCGCTGCGCGAGTACGAGGCGGTCGCCGCGGGCCGCGAGCGGGCGCTCGGCCCCGAACACGCCGACACGCTCGCGGCGCGCCAGGAGACCGCGTACGTACTCGGCCGGCTGGGCCGCCACTTCGAGGCGCACCAGGTCTACACGGCGGTACTGGCGGCCCGTGACCGCACCATGGGCGCCGATCACCCCGACACCCTGCGCTGCCGCCACAACCTCGCCTTCAACCTCAGCCGCCTCGGCCGGCTGGAGGACTCCTACGAGATGGCGCGGGAGGTCGCCGCGGCACGCGCCCGGGTGCTCGGCGAGCGCCACCCCGACACCCTTGTGACGCGCTGCGAGGTGGCCTACACGCTCGGCCGACTGGGCCGCTGGCCCGAGGCGCTGCGCACCTACCGGGAAGTGGCGGCGGCGCGCGCCCAGGCGCTCGGCCCCGACCACCCCGACACGCTCGCCGCGACCTACGAGGTCGGCATAAGCCTCGGCCGGCTCGGCCGCAGCGCGGAGGCCCTGGAGCTCTACCGCGACCTGGTGGCGACCCGTACGGAGGCGCAGGGACCGGAGGACCCGGAGACGCTGCGCGCCCGGCACGGCCTCGGCGTCAACCTCGGGCGGCTCGGGCGCTGGGAGGAGGCGCTGGCCGAGGCGCGCGAGGTGTGTGCGCTGCGCGAGAAGGTGCTCGGCGCCGACCACCCGGACACGCTCGTCAGCCGCCGCGAGGTGGCGGTGGGGCTGGGCTGGCTGACCCGCTGGGCCGAGGCGCTGTCCGTGTACCGGGGGGTCGCCGAGGCCCGCGAGCGGGTGTTCGGGCCCGACCACCCCGACGCGCTGGCCAGCCGCACCGACGAGGCGCACTGCCTGGAACAGCTCGGCCGCTCCGCCGAGGCGGTCGGCCTGTACCGCAGGGTGGCGGCGCTGCGACAGCAGCGGGGGACGCAGGGGCACTGAGGGGTACGGATGGCGCCCGAGCTGTTGCTGGGGCTGATCGATCGAGCATGGAAGTGACCGTTCCCGGTCGACACTGACCGGAGGAGTACCGACCTCTGGCCGGTACTGATCGCTCCGTGCTACCAAGAGACATGCCGGAACGGACGTCCTATGACGTGATCATTGTCGGCGGCGGGCACAACGGTCTCGTCGCCGCCGCCTATCTCGCCCGCGCCGGGCGCAGCGTGCTCGTACTGGAACGGCTCGGCCACACCGGTGGCGCCGCCGTCTCCACCAGGGCCTTCGCCGGGATCGACGCCCGGCTCTCCCGCTACTCCTACCTCGTCAGCCTGCTGCCCCCGAAGATCGTGCAGGACCTGGGGCTGCGCTTCGCCGTCCGCAAACGCACCGTCTCCTCGTACACGCCCGCCGACCGCGACGGCCGCCCCGGCGGGCTCCTCGTGGGCGGCGGCCCGGCCCGTACTCGTGCCGCGTTCGAGGCGCTGACCGGCTCGGACCGCGAGTACGAGGCGTGGGAACGCTTCTACGGGACCACCGCCCGGCTCGCCGAACGCGTCTTCCCCACCCTCACCGAACCGCTCCCCACCCGCGCCGAGCTGCGCGCCCGGATCGACGACGAGGACGCCTGGCAGGCGCTGTTCGAGCGGCCGGTGGGCGAGACGATCGAGAAGACCTTCGCCGACGACCTCGTGCGCGGCGTGGTCCTGACCGACGCCCTGATCGGCACGTTCGCCTCAGCGCACGATGAATCCCTGCGCCAGAACCGCTGCTTCCTGTACCACGTCATCGGCGGCGGCACCGGCGACTGGGACGTGCCGCTCGGCGGCATGGGCGCGCTCACCGACGCGCTGGCCCGCGCCGCCCGGCAGGCGGGCGCCGAGATCGCCACCGGGCACGAGGTGACGGGACTGGCCACCGACGGGACGACGGCCGAAGTGACGTGCGCGCAGGGTACGTTCGCCGCCCGCCACGTCCTGGTGAACGCCGCCCCGCAGACGCTCGCCGCGCTCCTCGGGGAGCAGCCGCCCGAGCCGCCCGAAGGCGCCCAGCTCAAGGTCAACATGCTGCTGACGCGGCTGCCCCGGCTGCGGGACGAGACCGTCGACCCGCGGGAGGCGTTCTCCGGCACCTTCCACATCGCCGAGGGTTACGAGCAGTTGGAGACCGCCTACCAGCAGGCCGCGGCCGGCGAACTGCCCGCCGCGCCGCCCAGCGAGATCTACTGCCACTCCCTCACCGACCCCTCCATCCTCGCCCCCGACCTGGTGCGCCAGGGCTACCAGACCCTCACCCTGTTCGGCCTGCACACCCCGGCGCGGCTCTTCGCTGCAGACAACGACGCGGCCCGGGAACGCCTCCTGCGAGCCACCGTCGAACAGCTCGACGCGCACCTCGCCGAGCCGCTGGCCGACTGCCTGGCCCACGACGCCGACGGCCGCCCCTGCATCGAGGCGAAGTCCCCGCTCGACCTGGAACGCGACCTCCGCCTCCCGGGCGGCAACATCTTCCACGGCGACCTGTCCTTCCCGTACGCGGACGACCCCACGGACGACACCCCCGCCGCCCGCTGGGGCGTCGCCACCGCACACCCCAACGTCCTCCTGTGCGGCGCAGGCGCCCCCCGAGGCGGCGGCGTCAGCGGCATCCCGGGCCACAACGCGGCGATGGCGGTACTGGAGGGCTGAGCCCGAAGGCGCGGCGGTGGCCTACGGGGCTGACGGGCTGAACACGAAGGTGCGGCGGTGGCCTACGGGTGGGGCGCGAGCGCCAGCCTCAGTACCGCGTCCAGCCCGCGGACGGCCCCCGGGGCGGCACCGGCCGGCAGCACGTACGACCGCAGGCCGCTGCCCGCCGCGCCGCCGTCCTTGGCGGGGTGGTCGCCCACCATCAGCGTCTCGGCGGGAGCGGCGCCCAGCTGCCGGCAGGCGTGCGCGAACAGCGCCGGATCGGGCTTCTCCGTGTCGTACTCGTAGGAGTGCACCCACGCGGAGAAGTACCGGTCGAGCCCGTGGTACGCGAAGGTGGGGCGCAGGTCCCAGCCGACGTCACTGACCACCCCGAGCGCGATGCCGCGCTCCGTGAGGGCGTCCAGCGTCTCCGCCGCGTCCGCGTACGGGCGCCAGTGCTCCGGCGACCGCAGCTGCTCGTACAGCGCCTCCGCGACCGGCACGAGGCCCGGCACGGACGCGTACCACGTCGTGAACGCGTGCCGATGGGCCGCGGCCGAGACATCCCGGCCCCGCTGAGCCGCCACGACATCGGGCTGCGCGAGCCCGGTCTCCAGGCCCGTCAGCAGGGCGTCCATCGCCGCCTCGCTCACGGGGGAGCCGATGGCGGCACGTATGCGGTCGGCGTACGACGCGATCTGGAAGAGCGTGCCGGAGAAGTCGAAGAGCACGGCGCGGACGGGGGAGGGGCGCGGCGGGCCCTCCACGGTGCGCAGCGGGCCCTCGGGGCCGCATATGGGAAGTGGGCTCATGGGAGGGATCTTCCTCCGGTGGCCATAAAACTGACGTGGTGTCAGAAAATCTCTTCCCTCGTGCGGCGCGCTGCGGCATCCTGCGCGCATGCAGACGGAGTTGAGCAGCACACTGGGTGTCGAGCACGCCGTCTTCGGGTTCACGCCGTTCCCCGCCGTGGCCGCGGCGATCTCCCGGGCCGGCGGGTTCGGCGTGCTCGGCGCGGTGCGGTACACGGCCGCCGACGACCTCGCGCGTGACCTGGACTGGATGCAGGAGCACACCGGCGGCCTGCCGTACGGCCTGGACGTCGTGATGCCCGCGAAGAAGGTCGAGGGCGTCACCGAGGCGGACATCGAGGCGATGATCCCGGCCGCGCATCGCCAGTACGTCGAGGAAACGCTCGCCAAACACGGCGTGCCCCCGCTTCCCGAGGGCGCGGCGCCCGGGTGGCGGATCACCGGCTGGATGGAGCAGGTCGCCCGCTCCCAGCTGGACGTCGCCTTCGACTACCCGATCAAACTGCTGGCCAACGCACTGGGTTCGCCGCCCGCCGACATCGTTCAACGAGCCCACGATCACGGCATTCTCGTCGCCGCGCTGGCCGGCAGCCCCCGGCACGCCCGGCACCATCAGGAGGCCGGGATCGACATCGTCGTCGCGCAGGGATACGAGGCGGGCGGGCACACCGGTGAGATTGCCACGATGGTGCTGACCCCCGAGGTCGTGCGCGCCGTCGACCCGCTCCCCGTACTGGCCGCGGGCGGCATCGGCACCGGCGAACAGGTCGCCGCCGGCCTCGCCCTCGGTGCGCAGGGCGTCTGGCTCGGCTCGGTCTGGCTGACCACCGAAGAGGCCGAGCTGCACTCACCGCGGCTGACGCAGAAGCTGCTGGCCGCCGGGCCCGGTGACACCGTCCGCTCGCGCGCCCTCACCGGCAAGCCCGCGCGCCAGCTCCGTACGGAGTGGACCGACGCCTGGGACGACCCGACGGGCCCGGGCCCGCTGCCCATGCCCCTGCAGGGCCTGCTGGTCGCCGACGCGCTGTCGCGCATCCAGAAGTACGAGACGGAGCCGCTGCTCGGCACCCCCGTCGGCCAGATCGTCGGACAAATGAACAACACCCGCAGCGTGCAGGCCGTCTTCGACGACCTCACCCGCGGCTTCGAACGCGCCATCGACCGCATCAACCGGATCGCGGGTCGCGTCTGATCCGCCCGAAGGGAGCTCGGCCATGTCGCAACCCCCCAACGGCTTCTGGGCCCAGGCCGCCGCGGACCCGGACCGCACGGTCCTGATCGCGACGGACGGCGAGGAATGGACCGCGGGCCGGCTGCTCGCCGCGTGCAACCGGCTCGTCCACGGGCTGCGCGCCGCGGGCCTCGACCGCGGCGACGCGTTCGCCGCCGTACTGCCCAACGGTGTCGAGTTCTTCACCGCCTACCTGGCGGCCGCGCAGGCGGGTTTCTACCTCGTACCCGTCAACCACCATCTCGTCGGCCCGGAGATCGCCTGGATCGTGGCCGACTCCGGGGCGAAGGTCCTGATCGCGCACGAGCGGTTCGCCGACGCGGCGCGCGCCGCCGCGGACGAGGCCGGAATGCCCGCTGAGCGCCGCTACGCGGTCGGCACGGCCGCCGGCTTCCGCCCGTACCCGGAACTCCTCGCCGGACAGCCGGAGACGGCTCCTGAGGGCCGCACGCTCGGCTGGGTCATGAACTACACCTCGGGCACCACCGGCCGCCCGCGCGGCATCCGCCGCCCGCTGCCCGGCAAGCTCCCCGAGGAGACCCACCTCGGCGGCTTCCTCGGCATCTTCGGCATCAAACCGTTCGACGACAACGTGCACCTGGTGTGCTCGCCGCTGTACCACACCGCCGTCCTGCAATTCTCCGCCGCCGCCCTGCACATCGGCCACCGGCTCGTCCTGATGGACCGCTGGACACCCGAAGAGATGCTGCGCCTCATCGACACCTACAGGTGCACGCACACCCACATGGTGCCCACCCAGTTCCACCGACTGCTGGCCCTACCGGAGGAGACCAGGAACCGGTACGACGTCTCCTCGATGCGGCACGCCATCCACGGCGCCGCGCCCTGCCCCGACCACGTCAAACGCGCCATGATCGACTGGTGGGGGAGGTGCGTGGAGGAGTACTACGCGGCCAGCGAGGGCGGCGGCGCGTTCGCCACCGCCGAGGACTGGCTCAAGAAGCCCGGCACGGTCGGCAGGCCCTGGCCCATCAGCGAACTGGCGGTCTTCGACGACGACGGCCGCCGCCTCCCGGCCGGCGAGCTGGGCACCGTCTACATGAAGATGGCCACCGGCGGCTTCCGCTACCACAAGGACGACGGCAAGACCGAACAGAACCGCATCGGCGACTTCTTCACCGTCGGCGACCTCGGCTACCTCGACGAGGACGGCTACCTCTTCCTCCGCGACCGCAAGATCGACATGATCATCTCCGGCGGCGTCAACATCTACCCCGCCGAGATCGAGGCCGCGCTGCTCGGCCACCCCGCCGTCGCCGACGCCGCCGCCTTCGGCATCCCGCACGACGACTGGGGCGAGGAGGTCAAGGCCGTCGTCGAACCGGCGGACGGCCGCGTACCGGACGACGCGCTGGCCGCCGACATCCTGGCCCACTGCGCCACCCGGCTGGCCGGCTACAAGCTCCCCAAGAGCGTCGACTTCATCGCCGCCATGCCGCGCGACCCGAACGGCAAGCTCTACAAGAGGCGGCTGCGCGCGCCGTACTGGGAGGGCCGCGAACGCGCGCTCTGAGGCGCGGCGCGGCATCGCCCTCTGAGACGCGGCACCGCGTCTGAGGCACGCCGCGGCGACGCCCTCTGAGGCGCGGCGCGGTGGCTGTGGTCCCGGGGGCCGCCGCGTCCCGGTGCCGCCTCCCTTGACCCGGGCGGAGGCTGGGCACAGGATCGCGCCATGGCAGGAGTGCGGAGCAGTACGGTCGACGGAATGCTGCGGCGGAGCGCGCGGCGGGTGCCGGAGCGCACGGCGGTGCGGTACGCCGAACGGTCCTGGACCTATCGGGCACTGGACGAGGCGGTCACCGCCGCGGCCCGGCTGCTCCTCGGGGAGGGACTGCACCCCGGCGACCGGGTCGGATCGTACGGGCACAACTCCGACGCCTATCTGATCGGATTCCTCGCCTGCGCCCGCGCCGGCCTCGTCCACGTCCCCATCAACCACCACCTCACCGGCGACGACCTCCAGTACATCGTCGAACAATCCGGCAGTTCTCTGGTCCTCACCGACCCGGCGCTCGCGCACGAACTCCCGGACGGCGTACGGGCCCTGCCGCTCCGTGACGCCGACGACGCGCTGCTCGCCCGGCTGGCACGGCTGCGCACGGACCCCGCGGGTCTCGCCGCCCTCCCACCGCTCGCGGACGTCGACGCCGAAGCCCTCGCGCAGCTGCTCTACACCTCCGGCACCACCGCGCTCCCCAAGGGCGCGATGATGACCCACCGCGCGCTCGTGCACGAGTACGTCAGCGCCATCACCGCGCTCGACCTGGCCGAAACCGACCGGCCGCTGCACTCGCTCCCGCTCTACCACTCCGCCCAGATGCACGTCTTCCTGCTGCCCTACCTGGCCGTGGGCGCGCAGAACACCATCCTGGACGCGCCGGCGGCCGACACGATCTTCGAACTGGTGGGCGCGGGGCGCGCGGACAGCCTCTTCGCGCCGCCCACGGTGTGGATCGGCCTCTCCCATCACCCCGATTTCGCCGCCCGCGATCTCACCGGGCTGCGCAAGGCGTACTACGGCGCGTCGATCATGCCGGTGCCGGTACTGGAACGGCTCCGCGGCCGCCTCCCCGGCCTCGCCTTCTACAACTGCTTCGGGCAGAGCGAGATCGGCCCGCTGGCCACCGTGCTGGGACCGGGCGAGCACGCGGGGCGGATGGACTCCTGCGGGCGGCCCGTGCTCTTCGTGGAGGCGCGGGTGGTCGACGAGGAGGGCCGGGACGTGCCCGACGGCACAGCGGGCGAGGTCGTCTACCGCTCCCCGCAGCTGTGCGAGGGGTACTGGGAGAAGCCGGAGGAGACCGCCGCGGCCTTCAGAGACGGCTGGTTCCGCTCCGGAGACCTCGCCGTACGGGACTCCGAGGGGTACCTCACGGTCGTCGACCGGGTGAAGGACGTCATCAACTCCGGCGGCGTACTGGTCGCTTCCCGGCAGGTCGAGGACGTGCTGTACGAACACCCGAAGGTCGCCGAGGTCGCGGTGATCGGGCTGCCGGACGACCGGTGGATCGAGGCGGTGACGGCGGTGGTCGTACCGAAGGAGGACGCGGGCGACCTCGGCGAGCAGGAACTGATCGACGCCGCCCGCACCCGGCTGCCGGCCTTCAAGGCGCCCAAGCGGGTCGTCTTCGTGCCCGAGCTGCCGCGCAACGCCAGCGGCAAGATCCTCAAGCGGGAGCTGCGGGAGCGGTTCGGCCGCCGCCGCTGAGCGGTCGCCGCTGAGCGGCCGCCGGGACGGCGCGGCCGTCCGGCGGCATGCCGCCTGACCTGCGGCGACGTGTCGCTGCGGGGCGACTGTCAGTGGTGCCTGCCATGCTGAGGACAGCTCAGAAAAATGGGTGGTGCGGTCCGTACTCGGCCGGCGGACGGACACCGTCATGACAGCAGTTCACCACGCTTCGCCTCACACCCGAAGGATCTGCTCATGCTCTCGACCAAGTACGAACCGGGCGCGCCGAACTGGCTCGACCTCGGCGTCCCCGACGTGGACGCGGCCGTCGCCTTCTACAGCGAGGTGTTCGGCTGGACCTTCGAGTCCGCCGGACCGGACGCCGGCGGCTACGGCTTCTTCCGGCTGGACGGCAGGATCGTCGCCGCGATCGGCCCGCTGGTCGAGGAGGGCGCCAGCCCCTCCTGGACGGTGTACTTCCACACGCCGGACGCGGACGGCACGGCCAAGGCGGTGGAGACGGCCGGCGGCACGGTCCGCGCCGAGCCGATGGACGTCTTCACGGCCGGCCGGCTGGCAGCGTTCACCGACCCCGACGGCGCCGACTTCGCGGTCTGGCAGCCCGGCGACACGAAGGGGCTGGAGGCCGTGATGGAGGCCAACACCCTGTGCTGGACCGAGCTGTACACCACGGACAGCGCCAGGTCCAAGGACTTCTACCGCTCGGTCTTCTCCTGGCAGTACCAGGACCTGCCGATGGGCGAGGCGGGCGCGTACACCATCGTCGTCCCGGCGGGCGTCGCGGCCTCGCCCGCGTTCGGCCAGGGCGGCATCATGCAGCTGCCCCAGGAGCACCGCGAGCGCGGCTCCACCTCCGAGTGGCACCCGTACTTCGGCGTGGACGACTGCGACGCGACGGCCGCGGCGGCGACCGAGCGCGGCGCGGTCGCCCTCATCCCGCCGGTGGACGCGGAGGGAGTCGGCCGCCTGGCGATGTTCCGCGACCCGTACGGCGCCACGTTCGCCATCATCAAGGGGGAACCGCCTACTGGCTGAGGGAGAGCCCCAGGAAGGGTGGGGTCAGGCGTCGGAAGAGGCCAAGTCAGGCGTCGGGGCAGACCAGGTCACGTGTCCCGGAGGTCGACGATGCGCTTGATCTTGCCGACCGAGCGCTCCAGCGTCTCCGGGGCGACGATCTCGACCGCCACGGTGACCCCGATGCCGTCCTTCACGGCGCGGGCGATCCGTTCCACCGCGGCCGTGCGCTGCTCGGGGGACGCGCCGGGGCGGGCCTCGGCACGTACGGTCAGCTCGTCCAGCCGGGCCTCACGGGTCAGCCGCAGCTGGAAGTGCGGCGCGATCCCCGGGGTGCGGAGCACGATCTCCTCGATCTGGGCGGGGAAGAGGTTCACCCCGCGCAGGATGATCATGTCGTCGCAGCGCCCGGTGACCTTGGCCATCCGGCGGAAGGCGGGGCGCGCGGTGCCCGGCAGCAGCCGGGTGAGGTCGCGCGTCCGGTAGCGGACGACCGGCATGGCCTCCTTGGTGAGGGAGGTGAACACCAGCTCGCCTTCCTCACCCTCCGGAAGCACCGCGCCGGTGACCGGGTCGACGATCTCGGGGAAGAAGTGGTCCTCCCACACGTGCAGCCCGTCCTTGGTCTCCACGCACTCCTGCGCGACGCCGGGCCCCATCACCTCGGACAGGCCATAGATGTCGACCGCGTGGATGGCCGTCCGCTCCTCGATCTCGCGGCGCATCTCCTCGGTCCACGGCTCGGCACCGAAGACGCCCACCTGGAGGGAGGTCGTCCGCGGATCGACGCCCTGTCGCTCGAACTCGTCCAGAAGGGTGAGCATGTAGGACGGGGTCACCATGATGATCTCGGGCCGGAAGTCCTGGATGAGCTGTACCTGACGAGCCGTCATGCCGCCGGACGCCGGAATGACCGTGCAGCCCAGCCGCTCGGCACCGTAGTGCGCGCCGAGCCCGCCGGTGAACAGCCCGTATCCGTACGCCACGTGCACCTTGTGGCCGGGCCGGGCGCCGGCGGCACGCAGCGACCGGGCCACCACATCGGCCCAGACGGACAGGTCGTGCTCGGTGTAACCGACGACGGTCGGGCGGCCCGTGGTCCCACTGGACGCGTGGATGCGCCGTACGGCGGACTGCGGTACCGTGAACATTCCGAAGGGATAGTCGGCGCGCAGGTCGTCCTTGCAGGTGAAGGGGAAGTGCGCGAGGTCGGCGAGGGTACGGCAGTCCTCGGGCTGCACGCCGGCCTTGTCGAACGAGGCGCGGTGGAACGGCACGTGGTCGTACGCGTGCCGCAGTGTGGCCCGCAGCCGTTCGAGCTGGAGTGCCCGGAGCTCCTCGCGCGTCAGCCGCTCAGCATCGTCGTACGCCTTCGTGACGTCGTACGTGCTCGTCTCCGTCTCCGTCGCCGTCTTCACCCTCGTGACGTCGTACGTCTCCGTAGCCTTCGGCCTGTCCGGCGTTCCTGCCATCCGCATGCACCGCCCGTGTCCCGTACCGGTCGCCCGGACGCCGACCGATCATTCGGTGGCCGGTGTCGGAATCAAGTAATCAGCGGGCGGCGAACACGTCAAGGGTCTCGAAGCGTGCCGCCACGGGTACCTTCGGCCCATGGCGGATGTACAGAAGGTGCAGGTGGACGGGGTCGAGCTGGCGTACCGGGCGTGGGGCGAGGCGGACGCGCCCCCGGCCGTACTGCTGCACTGCCTCGGCGAGGACGGTGAGGACTGGCGCGGGGTGGTCGGCCAGCTGGCGACCACCCACCGGGTGTACGCGCTGGACCTGCGGGGGCACGGGCAGAGCGACTGGCCCGGCGAGTACGGCTTCGAGCGGTGGCGGGACGACGCGATCGGCTTCCTCCGCGAGCTGCGACTCGGCGAGGTCACGTTGATCGGCCACTCCCTGGGCGCGGTGGCGGCGCTGTTGCTGGCCGCCGAACGGCCCGAGTTGGTGGCGCGGCTCGTCCTGGAGGAGGCGGCGCCGCCGCTGCCCGCCGACCCGCCGCAGGAGGTACCGGAAGCGCCGGCCGGCCCGGCGGCGTTCGACTGGGCGGCGAAGGCGGCGGTGGTGGCGGAGCGGAACGCGCCGGATCCGCGCTGGTGGGACGGCCTCCCGCGAATCACCGCGCCGACGCTGGTGATCGGCGGCGGCGCCGACAGCCACATCCGGCAGGAGGACCTCGCCCGCATGGCGGAGCTGATCCCGCACGCCGAACTGGTCACGATCGACGGCGCCGGCCACCTCGTCCACGAGGAGCGCCCGCGCGAATTCCTCGAAGCGGTACAGGGGTTCCTGGCACGCGAGGGCTGACGGCCGGTGGCCGTACCGACCGTTGATCAAGTACAACAACGAGTACAACATCGAGTACAACAAGACCGATCAAGATCGAAAAAACAGAGAACAGCAGAGAACAGCAGAGAAGAACAGAGAAGAGAAGGGCACTCCGTGCGCATCAGCACTTCCCTCCGCGGCGCGGTGACCGTGGCCGCCGCCGCGGCCGTCCTGTTCACCGGAGCGCCCGGCGCGGTCGCGGCCCCGCAGGCCCACGCCGCTCCGTCCGCCGCGCAACCGGGCCGGGCTG